>NZ_JBNHER010000308.1:0-2931 GCF_050015975.1 Dapis purpurea BLCC-M126
AGGCTTTAAACCACAATTATTTAATTAACAATTAATAATTAATAATTCGGTAAATACCTTTGATTGCTATAAGGTAGGTGCCAACAATCATTACTTGTGTACCATTACCTGTTCTGATAATTCTGAACTAGGGGATGGATATTACAAATGTAGTTGGCCTTATTTGAGAACAAAACTCAAGTATATTGGCCTTGATATCTTTATGCTAATCAAAAAATGGTTTATAGTGACTAAATTTACATTTAGTCACTAGATAATATTCCTAGGCATTTTTCCTAATCTTAATTTTTGCACACAAGTCCTCTATATAGTCTAAAATACACATATAGTGCTAGCACTATACTTGGTAAGTCAATTTGCCTACCTTTTCCGGTTAAGGGTTGAGGGTGTTGGACTTTTACTATGATTATCTGAGCTTCTGGCATATTGGTGTCTAGGATACACAAAACATCATTTTTGTCAATCTACTAGATTGCTGTATAGTTCAAGTACCCAGACTGCCTGATAACTGCTCCCTAGGTTCAGTATAAAGGCATATTTTTTAATTTAGAAGTCTTTAATACTTTAGTTAAGCTTCTGCTAAGACCAGCGCTAAGTGAGTTCCAAGTCCAAACACTTGTTGAGCCTCTGGGGAAAAAGTAGCCTGAGCCTATAAACTGTGGTATGCGCAACAACCCTACAGATTTTCTTGAAGTCTGTATCCTTTTGGTTGACTAGAGACGATGGGCTGTAACGGCAGCTTTCCTCCCGACCTAACCTAATGTTAATGGTTGGATATCCAAGGCGTAAATTTGATCAAGCTAGTATTAGCAGTATTAGGAATAGGACTGTGGTTCATACATTTATATTAGAATCAGGCCAATGGATTATTGCAGGAAATTGGCTGGAACGCAACGGAATGTTGATTACTGTCAAGGGTACAACTATCGTGACATGGGATCGTACAGATTGGTTCTCTATGGAAACAAACCTAATATTTCCTAGTAAAGACCGTGAGGATATTACTTTACAGTATAAAGGGCGTCTCGACAGTGACGAGCGACGCTATACCTTTCTTCTACAACACAGCGAACTAGGAAAAGTGGAAGGAGAAGGATGGCTTGGTGTTGATTCAATTATTCAGCGCTATTGGGTACTTGGAAATGACCGCCAACGTCGTAGTGGTTTTGAAACTTTACTCCGCTTAGATAAAGATCGATATTACTCCAGTAGTGGCATTTTGACAGGTCCTTCTTTGATTAGTGCTATGGAAGCAAATATAGACCGTCAGCTAGATTAGTTAATATTACTAAAAGTTATAAAATTCCTTCAATCAATATAATGACTATCTTTGGGTATAAAGTTTATGATTTTTGAAAAATTAGTTGACGCCCCATCATCCCCAAATCTATTTAAAATTTATGAAATAGAGTCAGAGAAGGAGGTTGCCCTTAGGACAACTTCTTTACTTAATCAAAGTCAGGGTTAGATTCTAATCCCCAATTATGCTTTAAAAATTGTTGGTAGAGAGTTTCCCTTACCAACATTTGTTCGTATAGTTCAACTAAGCATTCTTGAGCTTGTTGTAAATTCATCTGCCTGACCTGAGTCTCAAAAGACCGAACGCTAAATTGCTTCTCTAGTGGTAGTTCCATAGGTTGATCCATACTTTAACTCCTTTAATACCAAAAATTATCTACTGACCATACTTCCTAGTTGGATCAGTCAATCTAGATACAAAAAATTAATACCAATTCCATAAATTTCGGCTACAGTACTTATCTTAAATTAAGATTATATAATTTCATTCTTCAGATATGATGTGTAGCCATATTTGAGCAAAATGGTATAAACCGAATAAATCCAGATATGTATTACTGGACTTAGCGATCGCCTAGTCTTTTCAGGAACTTTGATTTATTAATTATAACTATCGTATTATGTACTATGTTAAAAAATATAACAAATGTTTGACAAAATTACCATCATTTTCCTTGCACTGCAGATATAAAAATGGCAAATACAAAACATTATTTTTGCTTGTGAATAAATCTTAGAAAAAAGTCAAGAGTAAAGATGCTCATTTTGAACAAATTTCTAGTAGTAAATAACTGCTGAAAAAACAGAGGGAAAAGCTCAAACAACTTGACTGATATAGAGATTTATTTCTCAAGAGGTGCTCAAATTAAAAAATAGGTAGTATGCTGAATCAGTAACCATTTCTACTAGAATTCTAAAAAATGTTTTATAAAAAAAAGTATGGTTTATTGGCCATAGCTACAATACTAAGCTTACTCAGCACTACTAAAGCTGACGCTTCTTCTTTTCAACGAACCTCTAAACAACCCCTATCAAATAACACCACAGTTATTGCTCTTAACCAAGAAGCTAAAGCAGAATTTGAGCGCGGGGTGAAACTCTACAAAGAAGGAGACCTCAAATCAGCAGAAACAGCATTTCGCAAAGCTATTGAACTTGACTCAGAATTTGCGGAAGCTTATGCTAACCTAGGCAGTCTTTTGGCCAATCAAAATAATTTGCCAGAAGCAATATCCCAATTTGAAAATGCTGTTCGCCTTAGACCAGAGTTAGCAGTCCTTCATTATCAATTAGGAGTAGCTTTGTATTTGGAAAATAAACGACCTGAAGCAGTAGTATCTCTCACTAAAGCTAGAGACCTATTAAAAGAACAAGGAAAAACTGAAGAAGCAGAGAAAGTTGAGAAAGCAATAGAAAAGATTCAAGCAGAATCTTAATTCTTAAATTGGTGTTGTAATACTATAGCAATCGGTGCATAGGTTGTGAAAAATTAAAAAGTAAATAAAAAAGTTGAAACTCTTACCTGTTCCCTGTTCCCTAAGCAGTAAGATTTTTGCCACGAATAAAATAGGATTGCTATATAGCATTTCCCAAGCTAGTGAGGTACAACTAGGTAGGCGATCGCTAATTAAC
>NZ_JBNHER010000309.1:0-67000 GCF_050015975.1 Dapis purpurea BLCC-M126
CCTCTCGGTTTTAACCAGAGGTAATTATCAATTATCCATTATCAATTATCAATTATCAATTAATGAACTCTCCTTGAAAAGAAGAGGATTGACGAACAGGAAAATTTTGATTTATTATCCCCTTAAAAGGGGAGGCTTTAAACTACAATATTTCGGTAATACCGTTTCACGAAAGTCATGCATCGAATGCGTAATTCTGAGGTTCCCTCAGAATTACGCACTTAAGACAGTTAAAAGTAAGATTTTTTTTGCTGCAAAAATTTGACGCTACATTAATTTCAGGGAATTATTTTAAATTTTGGGATAAGATTACTAATTTACCCTAAGTTGATTAAATTTGTATAACTACTTCTTGGGTATTTAATTAAACGAAAAAAGACTAAAAAATTCACTCTTTTTCGAGGAGTTGAATATTCGTGTTTCAAAATTACTCAATAGATTTAAAACTTCACTTTAGAGATTATAGTAAATAGGGAATAGGCAATATTAATTAGTATTAAACTGTAGCTCATCATCTTAAAAATTGCTGTACAAAAATAGTCATATTCACAACTATAGGTATGGTCAACAATTCGTCAAAAATCCACAAATATAGAAAAGCTCTGAAACTATCATCCTACTTAACTTTTCCCTGTTCCCTGTTCCCTGTTTTCTAATTCCAAGAGAATTTTATTCATAACCCAAATATGACTTCTATCTCAACTATTGAATTTATGGCAAATAGGGTGTACAATCAGCCAGAGCCACCAGACAAACTCAGAACAAGTTCCGAGCAAAACAACTGTAGCTATATTTAAGTTGTTCTTCATAAACTTTGATAAAATATTTTGAGTGTTAATTGATTGAGCCAGGATAATATTTTGGCATTTTTTGAATAATTATGGTATTACCAATAGTTAATTTCTATATTCCAAAATGTTATTTTCCTGTAGTAACTCCTAGGAATGTTGAGGATGAATGGATTGGATTTAATTTAGGAATTTATGCCTGGACTTTTCAAACTTATTTGCGTTTACAAGCTGATGGTTTTCCTTGTAAATTAGTTAGTGAACTACCATCTGAAGGAATAATTATTTTTCATCATCAAGCCTTAGAAGCTCATAAAATACCCATTAAACCAGGAAAAAATCAACTATTTATTTTCCTCAAAGCTGAATCAAAGTCTTATGGTTATGCTCAACTTCATGTAGTACAAAATCCCACAGAAGTGCAGAAAGTTAAAGACAGTTATTATCTGCCCCATTGGCCACAACCTGGATTAATTCCCCGTGACCCTTTAAGAGGCGATCGCTTTGAAAATATTGCTTTTTTTGGTTCTCAAGAAAATCTAGCTCCTGAACTGTTTCAACCAGCTTGGGAAAAACAATTAAATAACTTAGGTTTACGTTGGTATCCTGTTGTACATAGTTATCATTGGTCAGATTATTTGCACATCAAAAATCGGTGGAGTAATTATCAAGAAATTGATGGAGTTGTAGCGGTTAGAAGTTTTAAAAATATACCAGATTATTACAATCAACCAGCGACTCAACTTTTTAATGCTTGGTTAGCTGGAGTGCCAGCTATATTAGGTTGTGAGTCAGCTTACCAAACGGAGGGGAAAAAAAATATTGATTATTTAGAGGTAAATACTTCAGAAGATTTATTATCAGCTATTAAGCGGTTAAAAGCAGATATTAATCTTAGACAAAAATTAGTTAGCAATGGTTATAAAAGCAGCTTAAGTATTCACCCAAAAATTATTACTCGTAAATGGCGTGACTTTTTGATGCAAGTTGCTTTACCTGCCTTTGGAGAATGGTGCAATACTCCTCGATTTTTACAAAAAACAATTTTAAATAAAAGGTATATTTCCCTAATGTTTAAATAAAATGAAATAGAGATAATTTTAAGCAATATAAACGTCAATTTTATAAAGGTCAATTTTGTCAATTCAGTTATTAGTTAATACTTAGGGGTTGCTGATTAAATCTAAAAGTATTAACATATCAAGGCTTTATCCTTTGCATATTCTCTAAAAGTGCAAGGTTTTTGCGAAGCATAGCTCAAAATACTTATAGCAGTTTTCATTAATATAGAGTACAGAGATTTGGGTTTAAAGGAAGAAGGAATAAGGAAGAAGGAATAAATTTTGTAGTCTACCTTTGTGAAAACCGCTATAGATTTTGAGCAAGAGTTGCCGGGAAAAATTGAGGAACAAATGTATCCGACTACATCCTCGTGTCATTCCCATTTATCCTGACTCCTGTAGGGGCGATTTCCTAGATCATACTCCTAATTACACATTTACGACAGCATTCGGAACGAAATCGCCCCTACGAATCCTGGTTCCTACCCTCATCCATCAGACTTTTTTAGCAGCAAACCCTACTTAGCCTCTTCCCGAGAAACTTCGTTAACAGTATCTCCTGGAATAGGGAGACTTGAAATACTTAATTTTCTTTTTTTATCCCCTTCAAAGGGGAGGATTGAGACTTTATTTTATCGTGAAAATTTTTCAAAGATCAAAATTTAGGACTAATATTATGTCCAGTTGAATACTTATAAAGTAAGCATTCAGTATCACTATTTCAATTTATTCAGAATTTTTTACCCATTCCACAATTCCATCTGCTAATGCTTTTGCTAACTTCTTTTGTTCTTGAGAATTCATAATCCATTCAAACTCATAAGGATTAATCATAAACCCTAATTCCAATAACACAGAAGGAGCGATCGCCGGACGAGTTAAGGCTAAATTATTCCAAAATACCCCATAGGAAGGTCGGTCTAATTTTTCCACTAAATAATTATGTAAAAAAACTGCCAAACTATGAGCTTGAGGATGATACCAAAAAGTACCAATTCCCTGAGTTTTTAGGGCATTTCCATAATCAGGTAAAGCATTATAATGAACAGAAAGTGCTAAATCTGGCACTTGTTGATTAATCATTTCTACACGGTCTTTAGGATATAAATCCTCCTCCGCTTTCCGTGTCATATAGACCGAAGCTCCCCGATTAATTAACTCATCCTGTAATAGCTTTGACACAATTAATGTCACATTTTTTTCAGGATAACCATTCGGACCTCTTGCCCCTAAATCATTCTCACTCCCATGTCCGGCATCAATTAAAATTTTCATTCCAGTTAAAGGTTTATATGTAGAACTAATTCCACTTTTTACTGCCGGAGGATGTCGTAAAGTTAATAGTAAAGTTGTACCAACATATTGCAATTTATAACCCCATTGTTGGTCTGTTTTTAAATAAAATTTATATTGAACTGCCTGTTCATTTTCCACTGTTGAAGTTAGAATTGGTTGCCAGTCTAATCGCTCAATTAAGGGGTCATCATCTAAACGAATAGTATCAGTTTGAGCCGTAGTATTATGCAGAGTTAAAGTTAAATAGCGATCGCCTTGTTCGACTGTTATTGGCACTGGTACTTGCAAAGGAAATCTAATTTCCGTTGCACCTTGAACCTGGCGAGCAATAGCACTCCGAATTACCGAACGGGGTGGTGCTGCATCTGTAAATATCTTAGTCTCATTTGCTCTGATCCACCCCCCATAGTCAAGGCGTAAATAGTCTCCTTCTTTCCCTGTAATCAAAGCTTTAGTACCTTTTGGTAAGGGTGTCAAGCGGGAATAAGTGGTACTTGGTCCAGTTCTCGCAACTCCCTCTTCTACTGTTACTTCCGCTACCTCAAATACAGTTGGAGAAAGAATAGTCACTTTTCCCGGTGCTTTTTGAGTCACCGTTTTACCCCTCACACTTAGTTTAAACTCAGGTTGACCTAACTCTCCTGGTTTCTCTACTTTTGCACAACCTTGATAATATTCTCCCGCAGAAGGAACAGGTTGATTATCTCCTGTTAATACTGCTAAATTTCCTGGTAAATTTACTACTTGAAACTGAGAAAGTAAAGGAATAGTTTGTGCAGCTAATAATACAGAAATATTAGCATTTGGAGGAGCGATCGCCTGAAAACAAATTAATTCCCCTGGCATTCTGGCAATATCTTTTGTCGGAGTCAAAGAGTCTTGACTAAAAGCTATTCCTACTGGTAAAGGTGGTTGATTTGAATTGCGTGTTATTTTGAAAATAATCTCCTCATTTTGATGGCGTACAGTAAATATATTTTCCCCTATTTGTAATGGAAAACTAGGGGCAAAATGACCAGAACTACTACGCTCATTAATTGGTTTTCCATTAACAGTAACTTCCGCCTCTGGAGAAGCTGTACCAATTAAGAAAATTCGGTCGGAAGTAGTTTTATGATTTGGTGAAGGATAGGCAATAAATAGAGACTTTTCTGTTGATTCCGAGTTTGGTTGAAGTTGATTATTATCTTCATTATTTTGTGACATTGCATCATGTGACATTGCATCGGGAGAAATGGTAGTTATTACTCCTAAAAATATCATTAATCCTAAAGTTGATAAGCCAATAACTTTGCTAATTTTTTTTGGATTAATTGTTTGTTTTGTCGCCATTAGTAGTAGATTAAAATTTGCCATATTACTTTTTTCTTTTTACTAAATTTTTCTGGTTTGCAGTTTTAGTTATAGCAGTTTTTATTAAAATAGACTACAGAGATTTGGGTTTAAAGCAACAAGTTTTATCGCCTATTTTTGTGAAAAATACTATAAATTAATATTTTTTTTAGCTTTTTAGGAAAAAGTAGTAGTTAGAATATAATTTATCCTTTTTATTCATAACAAACCAGGGAAAGTATTAGATATCTCAAAATACTAACATCTACTCATACAAACCCGGTTTATGTACCTTTTTATAAAAATGATACTACTTAATTTAATATAATAAAATGAAAAATGCAGCACCCATATAAAAAGTACCACATTGTTTTATAGTAGATAGTTGAATTTACTTAGGGTTTGCTGAATAAATATGAAAGTGTTTACAGATAAAGATTTTGGCATTTTTAAGTCTGGAAAAAGTACGCTCGCTTTGAGTTGAAAAGCCTCAAAAAGTTAGTATTAACAGCAAGATTTGGACAGAGCAATTGAGGGATAATTCTTCCGATTGCCTTCTCTAAATTCGTTACTCCTCCTGTCTCCTGTCTTCCCCTCCTGGGAGGGGCAGGGGTGGGTTGTCTCCTGACTCCTACCCTCACCCATAAGACTTTTGAGCGCAAACCCTACCTAGAGGTTGATAAAATCAATCCAAATATTCTGTGATGTATGGTTGACAAAATCCTGAGTAATTCTTATTTT
Organism: Dapis purpurea BLCC-M126; assembly: GCF_050015975.1. Taxonomy (NCBI): domain Bacteria; kingdom Bacillati; phylum Cyanobacteriota; class Cyanophyceae; order Oscillatoriales; family Microcoleaceae; genus Dapis; species Dapis purpurea. Next base: position 5,219 of record NZ_JBNHER010000309.1, read on the forward strand.
TTTCTATAAATAAAATAGACAATATTTCTAGATTGTCACTGAAATTATCTGACTTTTCAACTTATTTGAGAAATTTATAAGTTTACATAATATCATGTCTGGATAATTAGTGAATAATAAAATTTAAGAATTGACTGCTTCCTGCACCTGTAATTTTTTCTGTTCTTCTCTCCTGAATCCTGACGTTAGTCTACTCAACTAAAATATAGAAATTATAGATAAAAGTAAAATTGAAGTCATCGAAAGTAAATGTAAACCCCTAAAATTTATTTATGGGGTTTTCTGTCTATTCAACTACATTGCTTATTAGTTGTATGGGCGCATTTCTCCAAAGTTGATCTAGTCTATTTGCTGGCATCGTTAAGTACAAGACATCACCTGAATTAAGAGTCGCCGCCAACAAATCCCAACCATGGATTTCTTTGCCATTGCTTTCTATATACAAGGGTACAAAGTCAGCACTATGAGCCACGTCTTGAGTAACTTTGCCACAGAAAGGATGTCCTGGTGTAATTAAAGTGGCTAATGCTACCCACAAACTATCTGCTGTAATTCCATTGCCAAGAATCCTACCACCGATCGCTGCAGCAGCAAAAGCAGGAGCAGCTAATTCTGTGGGACTAAGTACAGACTCAAATTCAAATACTTGTTGTACCATTAAGGCCAAATGCGGGTCTTGATTTCTCACGACAACAGGTATTTTCGCCATCAGACCTTTAGCACTCAGAGCAATTTCTAAGTTAACAATATCATTACCTGTTACAGCTAATAGAGCTTCAGCTTTTTCAATATTGGCAACTTCTAACGTCGTAGATAAACTTGCATCTCCCTCAATCACAGGAATTTTCATCGATCTGGCAGTATTGAGAAATCGACACTTACAAGGATCGCGTTCTATTATTACTACTTCATAACCACTAGCAACAAGTTGCTGGGCAATATGTAAACCAATTCCACCAAACCCACAGATAATATAATGATTACGCAGAGGAATGCGAGCAGCATCCCAATATTCTTGGAAACGAGTACCTAATACAAAGTCATTTAGAAGTGCATAGCAAATACCTACGATCGCTGTACCTACAAGCATCATTATGGAAGTAAATATTTTAATACTACCTGGTGCTTGCTCTGCTATTTTTTCATTTCCCCCTGCTCCTGTAATCATACCAACAGTAAAGTATAGGGAATCAACAAAACTATTATTGAGATTAATACTTATATAAGTAATAGTACAAACTAAGACAGTTACTAAAAGAGCTAAATTGAGGATTACTGCTGATTTACTATGTCTCTGAAACTGTCTGAGTCTGGCAAATATTTTGAAGAAGTTATGAATCAAACTTTGTCTGCGGGTTCGCACACTAGGTTTGCTGGCAATAATCAGGCGGTCTCCTACTCGTAACTCTCGATCTTTTACTACTGCAGATACTAGATCGATTGGATCTGTGACTGGTATATAGTAAATTAACATCAGAGAACGATCGTCCCAAAGCGAACTAATCTTACGACCTAACCAAGGATGATCCCGATCGATCAATTCTTCGTGCATTGGCCAGGTCTGATTGTATAGACGTAGCTGACCAATAGCATGATTACCCAAGGCTGCAAAAGCAAATACTGGAGCTGCTAAAGCTGACACACTCATGGTTGTGTGGTCAGTTAGGGTATGGTCTAAGCGATCGCCCAAACTGGTGTTGAATAGACGGTTGATAATCCGAATTTTCGGATTTAGAATCCTTGCTAACATTAAGACGGCCAAATTAACAGACTCTTCTTTCCCTGCTAAAACCAGAGTATGGGCACTTTGAATGCCTGCTGCTAATAATGTAGATGCTGAACGAAAGTTGCCGACGATAATTTCTGAACCCTCTCCACGGAGTGGGCGGTCACTTATGCCAACAACTGTTGCACCCTGCTGTCTTAATAGACGAAATATTTTGTAGCCGGTACGACCCAAGCCACAGACTATGATTCTTGGTTTCATGGATCAGGAAAGTTATTAAAGTAATGTTAAGAAGTCGTCTTTTACCTTGTACTGTAAACTATCATTTATTATTTACACTGAAAAAAATGTAGCTTACAACACTATTTCTTCCGAATAGTTGTCTTGATTTTTGCCAATAACTCTGCTTTACAATGAACTTTTATTAATCTTTTACATAATTCTTAATATTTGTTAATTTGATTTATTAAAAATTAAACTTGGACTAATATTACAGTTACTTAATTTAAGATTTGCAGTATCTCAACTATTCTCTCAACTAACGATATACTTAGTTTATATAATAACAAAAAACAAATAAATATGCAAAAGTAATATTTATTTTTCCGACAGCAAAAATAAACATTTTAATTATATTGTTTTTACCAAAGTATCCTGTATAATTATTGCCTAAGATGATACTAAAAAATCCTAACATACTATAAGTATATTTCTGAATTATGGTGTAAAACTTATTGCTAAATCTAATATTTTTGTTTCTAGATATCTAGATGAATAAGAGTTCATTGTATTAATTATTAGTTTTGCTCCAGAATTTACCAGCCAAGTAAGATAATTTCTGGATTCTCTAAACCTAGATTCTGGTGAAATTGGCTAATTAACAAACTACCTATAAATAATCAAACCTCCCATAAATATAGTAGTTAATAGTAGTTAAAAAATCATTAATTGTGGGTAAGTAGCGATTATGAAATGATATGCAGCACTACGACTCCCTTTTGCAACTCTGCTCTCAACAAAAACCTATCCTACATACCGCAGGTTAATAGTGCTGTTAGAAGTTTTTTAAAGGCTATAGTGCTTATTATTTCATTATAATACTATATGGCGAACCCTAGTTCGAGTGTTTGTTAACTCTGTAATTGAATAGTCTGAAGATATGTCAAGTGGCTCAATGATTCCATTTGAAGTAGCAGTCAGCACTTAGTTAGCCTCTTGCTGAGGAACTGCGTTAACAGCTATCAGCTTCTCTGGTGTCTTTTAATTGAGTCCCCCCATTAACAAACACCACGCGCTTTTCCAAATATAGTGGGGGACTTATAGCTCTTTGCGCGGATAGTGAGGTACAGTTTAATACTAATTTTTTCCCTATTTCCAAAGTCCTAAAACTTTGTACCTCATCAACTACAAAACTGGTGTAAATCCTTGTATTTTTAGCTGATAGCTAAACGCTGGCAAGCAGAACATTCTGTAAGGAAAAGCTAATAGCTAGTTAATAGATTGATCGCGTTATTTACTGCGATCACAATGTAGCGTTTAGAAAGTTTCATCGATACGATTAGCTGAAAGAGAAGAATTGCCTTTTTTCCCATCTAGAAATTTTAAGGTTGCTTTATATACCTTACTGTAACTAAGATGAAAAAAGCGATAATTACGGATACATTCTGATGCTCAAAGTTAAAGATATTAGTGAACAAGGACTTTTAAAAAGATTACACCGTTTTTGCCCAGAGGATATTATCGGGGATGATGCTGCTATTTTACCAACTCAACCCAATAAATCATTAGTAGTAACAACTGATACACTTGTTGATGGAATACATTTTAGCGATCGCACAACTTCCCCCGAAGATGTAGGTTGGCGCAGTGCTGCTGCTAACTTATCCGATCTTGCAGCAATGGGAGCTTTTCCCATTGGAATTACGATCGCTCTTGGTTTAACTGGGGATACACCTGTTACTTGGGTTGAAAAACTCTACAAAGGTATTTCTGAATGCTTAGAGCCATACAATACCCCTATAGTTGGTGGAGATATTGTGCGATCGTCAGTTTCTACTATCTCAATTACTGCTTTTGGAGAAGTTGATCCTTTTTTTACTATTCTTCGTTCCAATTGTCAACCCCAAAATGTGATAGTGACTACTGGAGTCCATGGAGCATCAAGGGCTGGATTAGAACTATTACTTGCTCCAGAAGTAGGTGCATCTCTCACAGAAGCAGAACGTTCTGGCCTAATTTTAGCTCACCAACGTCCCAAACCAAGATTTGATATTTTAACAATTTTATGGGAATGTTTATCTTTAAATAGTTTTAGTAGGGAAGAGGATAGCAAAAACCCGATCCTAGTAGGAGGAATGGATAGTAGTGATGGCCTAGGAGATGCAATTATTCAAATTTGTCAAGCATCTCAGGTGGGGGCTAGAATTGACAGAAATCAAATTTCTATTCCCTCTTCTTTGACTAAATTTGTCTCATCTAAAAAAGCATTAAACTGGGCACTATATGGAGGTGAAGATTTCGAGCTAGTTTTATGTTTACCACCAGTTTATGGGCAAAAATTAGTTCAAAAAATTGGAGTAGGTGCGGCTATAGTTGGTACAACCACAAATGATACAGATATCTTATTAGTAGATAGCCAAGGAATATACCCAAATGAGCAACTTACACTTAGCCAAGGATTTCAACATTTTTGACATATTCCTGACGTTGCGCTTATGCGACGAAACTGGAATCTTCATTCACTGAGTACAGTTTTGATAAAGGTGATGTTTTCCCCCTGTATTGACCCGAATCATAATAAAATACTTCATGCTTGTCAAGGAGAGAAGAACGTTTTATTTGTAGAGATACCAGACTAAAGTTATTGATTGTGATGTTATAGTTCATAAAACTGAAATTATGTGAAACATTTAACCTACTCAAATCAGTCAAATCAACTAATCAGAACTATAGTATAAAATTACCTTTGACAGTGAAGACAGTTGCCTGCAAAGTATGAACCATAATATTTCGTAGGCCATTTATATCTCTAGGAATTACGGCCTTATATTCAGGACATTTGAAAACTTTTGAGCCTCCCAGTTTTTCATAAACATGACAACAATTAGTACAAGTTTTTCAGGTATGGGATTCATTACAAATAACAACAATTACACATCTACAAACAGATACTTGAATAAAGTGTTGTCCAAATTTGTAATGAATCCACAAGACCATATTTCTGACCAACTTACCATTAATTTTTCTAGTTTACTTTACCACCATATTTAATGTTTCAAAAGTAGGTAGAAAAATTAATTTATAGCTATTTAGAAGCAAAAAAGTAGCTTTATTATGTAAATCCTTACTTTTTTTAAAAGTTGTGCAAAATTAATTGGATATAAAATTCACCCTAAAAAATTGTTTAACAAGAGCTAAATATACAATTAATTTTGCCTAAGTAGTTATATCACAAGCTTGGTATTGATTGGTATTTATCCCCACCTAAAATTAAAAATTTTTAGGTGAAGATTTCTGCCAATATTCTGTTAAAACTCAGAAAATCAACACTCAAAAATACTATGCAGGCCAATTTTGTGCTACAACTTCAGCCAAGTCTACAACACGCTGACTATAACCCCACTCATTATCATACCAAGCAATAACTTTTACCATATCGCCATCCATAACCATTGTTAGACTAGCATCAACAATCGAAGAACAATCATGCCCACGATAGTCAATGGAAACCAGAGGTAGATCGCTGTATTCAATGATTCCCTTCATTGGTCCATTAGCAGCTGCTTCTATAACTTCATTTACCTGTTCAGTAAAGGTATTTTTCTCAACTTGAGCCACTAAGTCTACAACAGAAACGTTAGGAGTAGGAACACGCATCGCGATACCATTTAACTTACCTTTCATTTCTGGAATTACTAGAGCCACTGCTTTAGCTGCACCTGTAGAAGTTGGCACAATATTTACCGCTGCAGCTCTGGCCCGTCGTAGATCTCTGTGACTAGCATCCAAAATACGTTGGTCCCCAGTATAACTATGAGTTGTGGTCATTGTACCTTTGATAATACCAAAGTTATCGTTTATCACCTTAACAACAGGAGCTAGGCAGTTTGTTGTGCAGCTAGCATTACTGATAACATTGTAATCTTCATGCTTATAATCCTGGTGATTAACACCTACCACAAAAGTCCCAATTTGTCCACCCTTACCAGGAGCAGTAATTAAAACCTTCTTAGCTCCTGCCTGTAAATGCTTAGAAGCTCCTTCTTCAGTCACAAATACACCTGTAGACTCAATGATTAAATCAATACCCCAGTCTCCCCATGGTAAATTTAAAGGATTACGGTCAGAAACACATTTAATTGTTTTGCCGTTAACTGTAAGAGAATTTTCATCCGCACTAATATCCACACCTTTTAAAGTGCCCAACATTGAATCGTACTTTAGTAGATGAGCATTAGTTTTGGGGTCGGAAGTATCGTTGATAGCTACAAGATCGAGTTGGCTATCTGTACGAGTGAGCAAGCAACGTAAAAAATTCCGTCCAATCCGTCCAAAACCATTTATGGCAACTCTAATCACTTTTTTACCTCCTAACAAAAGCTTGTAAAATTTCAATTTTTAGACAGTTCCACACACTGATAAAAAAAGTTTCAGTATGGGTTTTTCGGTAAATCTATCCATTTAAGTGGATATATTCCGAGTTAATCGATTGATTCCCCCTGCTGCCCCACTGGTTACTTATTGATAGTTTGAGCAGTTTCAGATATTTATTTCAGATTTAAACTCTGCTATAGCTTGATTCCACATCCCTTACTTTTAGAGAAGTGATATGAATTTCAGCCAGGAGAGCTTAAAAGAAAATTAACCTTGAGCATTATCATACAGCAAAATGGTAATGTGGTAATTTTTTTGTAGGTTAATTACGATCCCAAGTAATTTATTAAAGTAAATATTAAGTTGATTTAAAGATCAATTTAATGAAAATTATACGAAGCGTCATAAACTAACAGTTTGAATTTGTATAGCAGCCGCCAGGGCGGTTAGGACATTCTCAAAACTCTCCAAATTAGTCACGGTAAGAATTTAACTTCTGACTTATCACTTCAGCGATAGAAACATTCTATAGAATCTCCCTATAACTCCAACCAATGTCCTAGATTTTAACAAGCAAATGTTGCTCAAGTTAAATAATAAGTAAGGATTTTTCATCATACTACATTCTTCAACGGTTTGTTGTCCAACTACTAACCTTGAATAGTAATTTTTTTGGTCTGATTAGTTAGGATAAATATTTGTTTTTTTGGAAAAAAATCCTGATGATTAATCCTCGATCTGTTTTTCAGATATGTCCGGAAAAATATTGGCCAGTAGGTAAATATTTGATATAAAACAAACTAATCACGAGAGATAGAGACTATTCACGAAGCTAACGAGTGTTTTTGCGAAATTACTGCTAAACTCTATCTAAAAAAAAAAATTCCTGGTATGATGTCGCGTGTTAAGGACGCGGTGTGGTGTGTAAGGAGCAATTAATGAGTAAATATGTTGATTTAAGTGGTAAACCATTTCATTTTATTGGTATTGGTGGTATTGGAATGTCGGCTCTTGCTTACATTTTAGCTAAACGTAAGTTGCCTACTTATGGCTCCGATCTCAAATCAAGCCATATAACAAGGCGCTTAGAAGCAATAGGAGCGCACATATTTTGGTCTCAAGAAGCCAAAAATTTAGAGTTATTTCAACAAACTATTGAAGAACAAAATTTATATCTGTCAAACAATTCTAACTCCCATTTATCTCATACTGATCTCCGTGTAAATACAGGAGAAGTAATGACAAAAAAACACAATCTTAGAGTAGGAAATAACCAAGAAATTGATCAACTACCACAAGTAGTTTGTTCAACAGCAATTAATACTACAAACTCCGAGTATAAAGCAGCCGTTGAACTTGGATGTCCAATCTTCCATCGCTCAGATTTATTGGCAGCTCTAATTCATGATTATCAAAGCATTGCTGTAGCTGGAACCCATGGCAAAACGACAACTAGCAGTTTAATTGGGTTTATGCTTTTAGAAGCTGGTTTAGACCCCACTATTGTTATTGGTGGAGAAGTAGACGCTTGGGAAGGCAATGCTCGTTTAGGTAAAAGTCCTTATCTGGTGGCAGAAGCAGATGAGTCAGATGGCTCTTTAGTTAAATTATCTGCCCACATTGGTGTAGTCACTAATATTGAGTTAGACCATCCAGACCATTATGAAAGTTTAGAACAAGTTGTTGAAACTTTCCAAGTGTTTAAAGGAAACTGTGAGAGTCTAGTCGGTTGTATCGACTGCTCAACAGTTAAAGATCAACTTCAACCAACTATTAGTTACAGTATTAATCCCGAAAGTGAGGCTGACTATACAGTAGATTGTGTAGATTATCAAGCTAATCTTACCTTGGCTCGTGTTTGGGAAAGAGGCCAATTTTTGGGAAAATTACAATTGGGGTTATTGGGTAAACATAACTTAAGTAATGCTTTGGCTGCTGTGGCAGTGGGTAGGTTATTAGGTCTAGAATTTACAGCTATTGCTACAGCGATCGCTAAATTTGAAGGTGCTCATCGTCGGTTTGAAAATCGGGGAGAATATAACGGTATTGTATTTATTGATGACTATGCTCATCATCCTAGTGAAATTAATGCAACTCTGGCTGCAGCTCGCTTACGGAAAACTCAGGAATCAAATCCAAAGTCTGATATATTCACAACAAATTTACCCCTCATTAAACCAAATAACTTATTGCCAATCGAAAGAGTGATTGCTATATTCCAACCTCATCGTTATAGTCGTACTCAGAGTTTTATTTCAGAGTTTGCTAAGTCATTTAATGACGCTGACATGGTGATTGTTACTGATATTTACAGTGCCGGAGAATCATCTGATGGTCAAATTGATGGCCAACAAGTAGCTGAAGCAATTTCTAGTTACCACCAACAGGTTTATTATCAACCATCTTTAGAGTTAGTGAGTAAATTTTTGCATGAAGTTCTACAACCAGGGGATATGGCAATATTTCTGAGTGCTGGCAACCTGAATCACATTATCCCAGAACTCATGGAATATTATCAACTACCTCACTACCAGGTCGTGTAAGCATGAAATAGCTTAATACAAAAGATTAAGTTGAGTTAAATAGTACCAATTTGATCAAAGAATGTTACAGGCTAAAGGTTTATTGCAGAATTAGGAAGCAGCGATAGTGACAATTCCTGAATATATCTTCACTGTACTATATGACTTATAGTACCGATAGGATAGCTCGTCCTCCTAGCCGACTACCAATATGTAGCAAATATTTATCTAATTGGTATAACTCTAAAACAGTAAATTAGGATAATTCAAGTTATTAGTTATGACCATGACTCTCTCTTATCACATAGCTAGTTCAGCTCAAAGACCACAGTATAAATCTATCCCATTATTAGGAACAGATTGTGTAATTAGGTCTAATGTTCCTCTGGCTCCTCTAACTTCTTTCCGAGTCGGAGGGCCTGCTCAATGGTATGTTACACCAAAAAAATTGGATCAACTACAAGCAAGTTTTCAGTTTGCTAACTCTGAAGAATTACCAATAACTCTCCTAGGAGCAGGTTCTAATATGCTAGTCAGCGATAGTGGTTTATCTGGATTAGTGATTGGTAGTCGTAATCTCCGTCAAATCTCTTTTGAACAAGAAACAGGTCTTCTAAGTGTGGGAGCAGGTGAATCATTACCACGTCTTGCTTGGAAAGCAGCAAAAATGGGCTGGCAAGGTTTGGAGTGGGCTGTTGGTATCCCTGGCACTGTTGGTGGTGCTGTGGTAATGAATGCCGGGGCACAAGGTAAATGTATGGCTGATATATTGGTGAATGCCCATGTTGTTTTGCCTAATGGTCAGATAAATATTTTGTCTGCTCAAGATTTGGAATATAGTTATCGCTATTCTAAGCTGCAAGGTAAATCTATTTTTGTGGCTCAAGCTACTTTCCAGTTACAACCAGGAGAAAAGCCTGCTCTACTAACAGCTATAACTTCTGAAAATTTTCACAAGAGAAGAACTACTCAACCTTATCACTTACCAAGTTGTGGTAGTGTTTTTCGGAATCCTGGACCAAAACCTGCTGGTTGGTTAATCGAACAAGCTGGACTTAAGGGCTATCAAATAGGTATGGCCCAAGTTGCTCACCGCCATGCTAACTTTATTCTTAACTGTGGAGGAGCTACAGCTAACGAGATTTTACAACTGATTTACCATGTTCAAGAACAGGTGGAAAAGCAGTGGTCTTTGTTATTAAAACCAGAGGTAAAAGTTATAGGAGATTTTTCAGAAGTAGCAAGTTTTTAATACTAATAAAGGATAGCTTGAGTTTGATAGTAGTTGCATAATTTAAAGGTACAAATAAAATAGAGAAAATGAAGGAATTATCGTTGCCAAGATGATTTTTATGCCAATAACTTCAGATCCCCAACAAAAAATCAATTATGATCGTTTTTTTATTGGTTAAAGTATCTGAAATAAGTAGCATTTTCAGATTCCCCACCTTCTGGAACCATTAATTACTAGGCTTAAGGCAGTTGAACAACAATAAAGAGCTTTTGGTTAAGATTATTAATGAATTATCTGAGAAAATCTTGGATAAATTAGGAAAATAAATGTCAATTTATTCATTATAATCAAGCGCTAAAAATCTATATGTAGTGTTATGATTTTTATGATAGATGCTATGATGCTATAGCTGTGTAGGTTAGCATTTTAATCAGCTCCTACTCAAGCACAAAATAAAATTAGATTCTGTATCAATGATTGAGAATCTATCAATGGCAACAAACAAATACCAAATAAGACTTACCATAGAAGAGTAATTATGTCACAAGGAAAAGGTTTTGGCTTCGGCTTAGGTAAAATGAAAGAACTAACTGAAGCTTTTAAAAAAGCTCAACAAGTTCAGGAAGGAGCCAAACAACTTCAGGAAGAACTCGATCAATTAGAAGTTGAAGGGGTAGCAGGTGGCGGCTTGGTAAAGGTTTTTTTGAGTGGGAACCAAGAGCCAAGGCGAGTAGAAATTTCACCAGATGCACTGGGGGAAGGAGCAGAGGTAATTTCTGAATTGGTGACAGCAGCAATGCTAGATGCTTATACTAAATCTACTGCTACTATGCGTGAACGTATGGAAGATTTGACAGGTGGTTTAAATATTCCTGGATTATAGTTTAAATAGTAATAATGGCTAGGACAGTTTTTAAGTTAGGTAACTACAAAATATTGTAAACTAACTGATAAGCTATATCCTAGTCTTTTCAATTTCTGAAGAATTAAGAATTAAGAATTAAGAACTAAAAAAGGTTAATTTGTTAATTTAATAATTCTGGATTCTAAATTAATTTAATAATTCTACATTCTGGATTCTAAATTCTAAATTAATTTATGTCTTATCAACTATTATTTGTTTGCCTTGGTAATATCTGTCGTTCTCCCTCGGCAGAAAATATTATGAATCATCTGATAGAAAAAGCTAATTTGAGTGAAGGTGTAATTTGTGATTCTGCTGGTACTGGAGGTTATCATATAGGTAGTCCTCCTGATTCTAGAATGACTTATGCAGCTAAGATGAGAGGTATTAATCTGAAAGGTTCAGCTCGTAAATTTCAAGTAGAAGATTTTGATAATTTTGATTTAATTCTCACAATGGATAAGGAAAATTATCGGGACGTACTTCGCTTAGATAGCGCTAGTAAATATGGGGATAAAGTAAAGTTAATGTGTGAGTTTTGTCGATATTTTGATGTTAAAGAAGTACCCGATCCTTACTATGGTGGTTCAGATGGATTTGATTATGTGATTGAGATACTCTTAGATGCTTGTGAAGGACTATTAGATTATTTGATAAATCAAAAGAAAATAGTGGTTAGCGATCGGTGAATTTCAGATAAATAATCTGGAAAATTATTGACTAAATTTGTTTTGATTAAGATTAATTAGACAAGTAATTTTCCATAGTAAAACGGACTAATTCAGCCCGATTGTTAGTATCAGTTTTTCTGAATAAACTACTCACATATTTTTCAATAGTCCTCGGACTTAAATGTAGGCGATCGCCAATTTTAACATTAGAAAGACCATTAAGTAAGAGACTTAAAACTTCCTGTTCTCTAGCTGTCAAACTAATCTGAGAATTTATAATAATTGACTGAGATACTGCTTCTGAATAATCTGATTTTGATAGCTTTTCTGTTACTAAAGATTGATTATTAGTAGATAAAGAATTAGGTATAGGTGAACCTTGGGTGAGCAGAACATATCGCTCTAATAAAGAGCGGACTACTGCTCCTAACTCTACTAATTCAAAAGGCTTTGGTAAATAAATATCACAACCCAATTGATAACCTTTCACTCGATCCTGTGTACTTGTATGAGCAGTTAGAAAAATCACAGGAGGAAAGAGACGAAAATTTGGACGTGCCCGAACTCGTCTTACCAGTTCATAACCGTCCATTTTTGGCATAGCAATATCAGTAATAATCAGATGAGGCTGAGATTTCTCGACTACATCCAAAGCTTGTTGACCATTTTCAGCTTTTACAACTAAGTAACCAGATACCTCTAGGTAGTCACTGAGACATAACCTAGTTCCCAAGTCATCATCAACAACAAGAATTGTTAAGGGCATTGTTTCATTTAAAAACCTTCTTTAGTTTGGAAATCACTCATTTCAGTTATCAGTTAGCCTCCTGGAGAGGAACTATTAACACAGTTTTTCTGGCTGAACTAGGAGGCTTTAAATACTGAAGTTGATTTTTTTATCTCCTTAAAACGAGAGGCTATTGACCTGATTTTTTTAGTCAGCTTTAGCTAGGCGATAAAATTGGAGACCTACTTCCTGATTCACTGAAGAGCAATGCTCTTCTTCCACAAACTTATAATCAGTGTGAATTCCACAGTCTTTTTAGGGTAAAATAAGCTTAAGTATATACAACTATAGGTTTGAAAATATATATAAGTATATTTTAGGTAATACAGCAAATTCCAAGTATGTGAGGTACAAATATTAACCTTTATACTTTTGTAGTGCGGGTATATTGCCCGCTAGTAGTGTACCTGACTGAGATGAAATTTGCTATATTTAAGCTTATTTTTTTACTCCCTACCGCTAATGCTCAATGCTAAGAGACAAATTTATTATTTACTATTCTATTAAGTATAACTTACGGCTAAACTAGCTGGTTGCCCAAGATTTCCATCAAAAACAATACCTCGCTCGTTAGCTGCCAAATGACGCAAAATCTTGTAAATGGTTTCTATTTTATCAGCAGCTCCTGCTTTTTGAGCTAATTCTTCTAAAGATAGAGGAGATCCCTCTTGCTTGAGAATATTTATTACCTGTTGTTGTAATTCTAGAACTGTAGCTGCAGCTTTTTTACCAGCTTCTACTCCTGGTTGGTGATAGGCATTAATATTAACTAGAGATCCATAAAAACCAACTGCTCTCTCATAAAGGGCAATTAATGCTCCTACATTATAAGGATTAACTTTAGGAATAGTGACTGTAATAGAATCTCGCTCATTTTCATAGAGTGCTTGTCTAGTACCTTGCAGAAAACCGGATAAGTAATCTCCAGAAGTTACCCCTGCTTCTACTTCAGGTGAAGTACCTTGACGATCTTCTAGAACTTCGATAAAAGTGACAAAGAAATTAGATACACCGTCTCGCAACTGTTGTACATATGCGTGTTGGTCTGTGGAACCTTTGTTACCATATACTGCAATACCTTGATTGACTACCTTGCCATCTAGGTCTTTTTCTTTACCTAAAGATTCCATAACTAACTGCTGTAGATAACGACTGAATAGCAGTAGGCTATCTTTATATGGTAGAACTACCATATCTTTTTCCCCATGACCGTTACCTACAGCGTACCAACTCAAGGCTAATAAAGCAGAGGGGTTGGCTTTGATTTCATGTTTGCGAGTAACTGCGTCCATTTCTTTTGCCCCAGCAAGCATTGCCCGGATATCAATTCCTTGCAGTGCTGCGGGTAGCAAACCAACGGAGGAGAGTTCGGAAGTACGTCCACCTACCCAGTCTGCCATGGGGATAACATCTATCCATCCTTCAGATTTAGCAATTTTACCTAGTTTACTATTAGGGGTGGTGGTGGCGACGGCTTGATTGGCAAAGTTTAAGTTTTGAGATGCAAAGGCTGCTTTAATTTCCATCATACCATTGCGAGGTTCTGGAGTCCCTCCAGATTTGGAGATGACTATAACTAGGGTGCTTTTGAGGCGATCGCCTAGTTTGTGGAGTACTCGATCTATACCTGCTGGATCTGTGTTGTCTATGAAGTGTATTGCCATTGGTGGGTCATCAAGACCAAGAGCTTCTGCGACAAATTGGGGGCCTAGAGCTGAACCACCGATACCAATGGACAGAATATCTGTAAATTTGGCAGCATTGGATGGTTTAATTTCTCCACTATGGACTTTCTTGGCAAAAGTTTCAATTTGTTCAATAGTTTGGACAATTTCTTGTTTGATTTCGGGAGTAGGAGCAATATCAATATCTCTGAGCCAATAGTGGCCAACCATCCGGTTTTCGTCTGGGTTAGCGATCGCACCTTTTTCTAAAGCTTCCATATCTTGGAAAGCTTTTTCAAGTTTAGGCTTCATTGTCTCAACAAAAGAGTCGTCAAATTTAATGCGACTTATGTCAACGTAAAATCCTAATCCTTCGTGGTAGTAAAGCCAGTCAATATAGCGTTCCCAGAGTGCTTTTGATTCCATAAAAATTAGTGTATTTAGTATTTTTTCTAGTTTCCCATCTGTAGTTTAGAAGACTAGATTTCTGGCTTTGGTAAAATACGGATAAATTTAACAATTTGGCCTGTTACTTCTATACCAATCAGATAATTGTCCACAGTAAATCTGTAGAAAATACCACTAGTTCCAAGTTGTCTTAGTTCTGGCAATTCTTGTAAATAATTTATTTTACTAAATTTGATAAAAACAAAATCATATACTTGCTGGTAGGCAACAGATTCTATGACTTTAAGGTCTTCGATAAAAGACCTAGCATAACGAACTTCTAGGGTCATTTCAGTTATCAATTATCAGTTATCAGTTAGCCTTCTACGGAGGAACTTTGTTAACAGTATCTTTGGCTAAAATTGGAGACTTTAAAACTAAGTTTACTTTTTTCGTTACCTTCAAAAAAGACGCTCGATACCCTATATTTTTGTCACAATAATATTATTTTTCTATTCTAGTTTAATAAATAATGCTTGTTTTTAGTTTAACTATCTTCTTTGTCAAAGTATAATATTTGCAAGGCTTCTTCTTTAGTGAATATATCTCCTGGTTTATGACTTTTTTTAGATTTTTGAATGGCTGTCATAATGAAGCTGTCATAATGAAGTGTTTGTAAATATTCCCAAGCTTTTTCTAATTCTACATCAGACATTTTTTCAATTAAAGAATACATCTTTATTTTTAGAAGACCGATAGTTTTTGATTTCACTATATGTTTCTCCTCTATAGCAATCCTATTTTAGTTGTAATATTTTGTGGTAGTTAAGAGTCAGGATTCAGGAGTCGGAAGTTAGAATTCAGGAGTCAGAAGTTAGAAGTTAGAATTTTAAAGGTTTTGGGTTAAAATCAACTGTTATAATAATTTTTATAACCAATTTAGGATTGGTATATTTATTTTATAGCAGTTTATTACTTAATGAAGTAAATATTTTAATAGTTTTAGGGAATAGGTAAAATGGGGAATAAGCAAAAAATATTTACCCTATCAGTTGTACCACATTAATCACTGAATCTACTATATATTTTACTAATAAATTAAATTTTTTCTGAATGCCAATTTGCTTTAATTACTAAACTTTCGTTGAAAGCGGGGATCGAAATGATGTTTCTTTTTTGAGTTGCATTTGTAACAGAGGGTTTGTAGATTACTAATATCATTACTACCGCTTCTAGCGATGGGGATAATATGATCTATAGTAAGTTTTGTTTCCGTTGAATTTTTACCACAACTTTGACAGTGGTAGTTGTCCCGCTCAAAGACATATTTTTTAACTGCTAAAGGAATTTTTATCCGTGGTGTTTTGTTCATAATTCATTTCCCAGAAAATTAATGAAATTAAATAATTTGATTATAGCGTTGATCAGTAAGCTTGAGGTATAATTGTCTTTTTTCTTTCCTTTTCCCTGTTTCAAACCCAGATTTTTTGAGTTCACTAGAATGAGAATTACTATATATCACTAATTAATCAATTATCATAATGTTAGATTTATTCAAAATATATCGCATTTGTAAATAAGTAATGCTTTTTTATGTCAAAAAAATTAGTAATTTCAATAGCAAGTATAGCTAATGAGTCGATCAAGTTGCATTTTCCTAAGAGTGAAATTGTTTTAGCTTGTCAATCTCCAGATATGAAAAAATTGACGGAGTTTGCTATTGCTTAAATTTAGATTGAATGGATTTGAAAAAATTACTCCTTGACCAGATAAAATAATTATGTAAACTCAATAATTCATGGCTATGTCTTCGGAAATAAATTCTACACCTACATCAACTACTGGAGCAGATGCGGTTGATGAGGCGATCGCTAAAGGAATAGATTTAGATGGGTCTCCTATTCCATCAGCAAAGCTTGACCTTTATCATCAGGTTATGGCATTAGAAGGTCAACGACAAAGGAGCGGGGTTAGTAATACAATGCGCTCTCGTATTGTGCGTATTGGGGCGAAGCACATTTCCCAAGACGAGTTAAATAATATGTTGAAAAATGCAGATTTTGCTGAATTGAAGGAAAAGGAAATTGCCTTTTATTATGCTGGGAAATAGAAATAGTTTCTAGATAGAAAGTAGGGGTTTGGTCTCCAAACCCAAAAGTATTTGTTAGTAGTTGTGCTTTAGTACGAGAAATTTACCAGCGCTAAAGCGCAACTACTAACTAGGAAAAAAATTTCCTACATAAATTAATTTTTCTTCAGAAAGTTTCTACTAATTTTTTTGACTAAATTTTTGCCGTAAGTCATCAAGTGGAGATACTTCAGGTTCAAGATATTCTGAATTATTATTGTCAGAATTTTCTGCTTCATTCTCTGACTGACTTGATTCATTTTCTTCTGTTTCTTCTTCAGGTTCATCAGGGCAAAATTATACAGTAACTTTGATTCTAATTCTTCCCTTTTCCCAACCTTTTGCACCGATTTTTAATACTTCATTTTTACACCAATCCCTAAATAGATTTTTTCTAAATTCTTGGTAATCTCTAAAAGAATATATTAAGTATTTTACGATCCGCTCTTCTACTTCTTGACTCTGGAATGTTAATGGTAAGTCAAATAGTTATGACCAAAAGACCCAACTTCCCCTGGTTTTAGTGGTTCAAATTTAGGTTCTATATCAGTTATAATTTCCTGATTGCTATCTAAATTTTCTTCAGTCATGTTTATCTCCTATTTCACTGAAAAAGTTTCTACTAATTTTCCTGAATAAACTTCTGTCGTAAGTCATCAAGTGGGGATACTTCAGTTTAATTTTCCATGTTAACTTATTCTTTCTTATCTTTGACAGAATAACAAATATGTATGGCGAGAAGATATCTTACACAAATCAATTTTACTCCAAAAAGTTTCTACTGATTTTCCTGATTAAACTTCTGTCGTAAGTCATCAAGTGGGGATACTTCAGTTTCCACTTCTTCTGAATTATTATCGCCAGAATTTTCTCCTTGATTCTCTGACTGACTTGATTCATTTTCTTTTATTTCTTCTTCAGATTCATCAGGGTAAAACTTGACATTAAGTTCCACCTTGATTTTCCCTTTTTGCCAACTTTTAGCGCCCGGTTTTAAAACTTCACACTCTAGACCATCATAATCATCATAAAATAGTTTATTTTTTATTTCATTGTTCCGAATATCTACTCTTCTCTGAATTACAGATATTAATTGATAATTGATTAGATATAAATATTTAAAGTTGTTTCCATCTAAACCTAAATATTTGTATATCTGTTCATCAAGTTCAACAACCTCTTCTCCCTTTAAAACAACAAACTCTTGATTATCTGAATTTTCTACCATTTTTAATTCCTCCGTTTCCAATAAATTATTTAGCGAGTAATTGTAGGATGCCTCAAAAAAACATCCTACACTTTTCTGAGATAAAAAAATTACCGAAAATTTAAGGTATAAAGCCTCTCCTTTTAAGGAGAAAAAAGCGGTAGAGGGATGGCGAGGTCTCCCGCTCTTGCAGAGCCGCTAACGCTTTTCATGTCGGCTCTTAGCCGAAACGCCATATCCAATCTACCAAGAGAAGAAATAATATTTCCTTAATTCAATCCTCTCGGTTTTAATAATAGGTAATTATCAATTATCCATTATCCATTAATGAACTAACTATTCAAATTCATCTGCCGACGTAAATCATCAAGAGGCGACACTTCCTGACTCTCCAATAATTTCTCATCCTCACTATTTACCACTTCTAAATTTTCCTCACTTTTGCCAAAATCAAACCCAGAAATAATTGGCAACTGTCGCTCATTCAAAAACATAGTCTGTAGACAACTATTAATATAATAAACTGCCCGATGATAAACCTTAATCTTCTCCTCAACTTCAGCTTGTAAACGCAAATTTCTTTGAATTTTTTCCCCAGCTTCCGTCTCCAAACTTTGCTCTAAATATTCCCGCGCTTGATTATATTGCTGCATAATATCTTCCCCTTGTTTTTCAGCCATCGGTAATAAATTAGTCTTCAAAGTTTGATTCACAGTTTGTCGGAAAGTTTGCCGAATAGTCTGAGAAACTTTTGGCTCAAAATCCAACTTTAACAATTGTCTAATTGCTGGTTCCGCCTCTACCATAGTGCTACAGTCAAAACTTTGAGAAGTCTGTAATAAAGTCTGCCGAAACTGATAGATAGAAAAAGTTCCTTCATCATAAAAACGCGGACTTTCTCGCACAAACCTGTCACATTCTATTCGCGCTGCACTTATTAATGCTGTGGCAACTACTTTTTCTACTTCTTTTAAATGTTTTTCAATTCCTCCATCATTCCCTAACAAACGATAGAGTTGTCGATAATATTCTGACTTGCGAACTCCGTCAATTAAACTTTGGAAAAATCCAGTTACTACTGACTGGGTAGAGTCAACTAAAATATCCTCTAATTGATTAGCTAAATAATAAAGTGCTTCGACTAAAACTGCTAATAAAGGTGCCGTTGCATTTCGTGGATGATTAATAGTTGCCCGACTATAAGCAGCTTCTACAGAAAAAGTATCTAACAGTTCATCTAAACGGCGAATCATGCGAGATTGGAGTTGATTAAAATCTGCTTCAAAACCATCACATTTATTTGTAACTAGCAAATTTACTTCCTCAGTAATATGTTGATTAAATCCTTCACCCACCTCCTGGAGTTGAGAATTTAATAATGATAATTCCTGAGCTTTCATAGCTTCTATTTCTTGAGGTTGACTTGCCAAGTCTCGTTGAGTTGCTAAATAATTTTTCTGTAACTGTATACAGATACTTTGTAAGTCATCTGCCAAATTTGCAAATAATTGTGGGCGTTTTTCCTCCTTGAGATAGCGAGTAATTCCATCCCGAAATTCTTCTATTCCACTATCAATAATTAATTGTTCGATTAATGGTTTACCCCACTCCTCTAAAATCCTGACATAATTTTCATTAGGTGACTCAAAACCATTAATACTTACCCGAAAATTACTAGGAAGTTTCCGAGAAGTTCCACAATAATTATTAAAAGCATAAACAAATTGTGGTGTTTCTTCCTCTCCATCTAAACCTTTAACACTATTGGCAAAAATACTATCTAAACCAAAGCGATCCCCCTTACTTGTTTCTTTAAGTAAGCTGCCATAAAAACCTAATAACCCACTGGTTTTATAAATCCTTTCGGTATCTCGAAAATCAGAAATAATCAAACTTTCTAATCGCTGCCTAAGTTGAGAATTGTACCAAGTTTCATCTATACGATTAAAGACATAAAAAACCCGGTCTCTAATACCAGGATTTTCTCGCATTTTTTCCAATAATTCTGTTTCCTCAGTTGTCATATCTCCCGCAGCAGCAGGTTTTAAAACACAAACAACTGCCGAAGTTTCTGAGTTTTCTATTTTGTCATAAGTAACTTGAGCATCTTTCTCTACAGGAGCATCAATTCCTGGGGTGTCAATAATGACATTTCCATCTTCTAATAAAGGATGATGACAATAATATTCTACCTTCTTCAACACAGCACTATTCATTCCTCTTCTGGCATAACTCGCTGCTTCTTTGAGATTGGAAAAGTTAAACTGTTCCATTGAATAAATAGAATTTTGAGTCAGATGAATAAATTCTTGATTTGCCTCAAAACCATCCACTAATAATTTTAATGCTTTTGCTTGTTTAGCACGTTCTGATTTATTTTCCCCTCCTTCATTTTTAATAATTGCATTGCATTGTTCCCGAATAATTCCAATTACTTCTGATTTTTCAATATTCGCACTGGGATCTAAATCTAATTGCTTTCGTAAAATTCCTACTTGTTCCTGAATTTCAGCAATACTTAAAAATGTCAAAACTACTCGTTCTTTTTCAGGTTCGGCATATTCGATATAACATTCTGTTCCTGTGGCGTGACCTTCCGCACTATAAAGTAATTCTCTCCCTAATAAAGCATTGATTAACATCGACTTTCCTGCACTAAAAGCTCCAGCAAATACTATTTCAAATTTTGGGGAAATTACTTTATTTAAGGAAGAGCGAACTGCTGTTGTATCTTGTTGTCTAAGAGTAGGTTCTTGATGTAATAATTTAAGTAGGTTTTCTACCTGATTTTGCAAGTCTTGATATTGAGTAGGAATTAGGTTCATTTTTGCCTGATGGTCTTGGTAATCCCCTACTATTTTAGTATATAAGTTCAAGCAAAATATCAGCATTCAGCTATCAGCTTTTGAACGTAATAACTTACTAAGGTTAGCTGATGACTAATTTCATTTACTGCGGAATGTTTCGCAAACATATTTCAGTCTTTGGAGACTAATTCCTTACTTCCAAGATAATTAGTTAATAACTTATAGCTGACCGCTTAATGCTGACAATTATTCATTGCTAAAAAGTAGCAAATTATTGTTATAATAGTAATTTTATTTATCAATTTATTTATTTTGATAAATAAATAAGTTTACTCAAAAACAAAGATGCTGATAGAGTTAATCATGTAGTTACAATTTCTCAAGGTCAAAGAATCTATGGCAATTAAACTGTACGACCTAGTTACTGCAGAAGAAAACAGAGCTTTTAGTCCCTTCTGCTGGAGAAGTCGCATGGCTATAGCCCACAAAAATTTAGAAGTAGAAATTATTCCCTGGCGACTGACAGAAAAAGAGGCGATCGCTTTCTCTAATCAGGAAAAAGTTCCTGTAATTGTCGATGAAAATAAGGGAGATAAAGTAGTTACTGACTCTTGGAACATTGCTAACTACTTAGAGGAAACTTATCCAGATAAACCTTCTTTATTTGGCAGTGCTGAAGCTAAAGCTGAAACTATGTTTATCGACTCTTGGAATGGCAGTTTATTGGGAGTTTTAGTGCCAATAATTATATACGATGTATTTGAAAATCTTGACCCTAAAGACAAGCCTTATTTTCGAGAAAGTCGTGAAAGTGTTTTTGGTAAGTCTCTAGAAGAATTTAAAGATGTGACAGAAGACCAAATAAATAATTTCAGAACTTTTATAGAGCCTTTAAGAAATACAATCAATCAGCAACCTTTCTTAGCAGGAGAAAAACCAAATTATGCAGATTATCTAGTATTTTCAAATTTTCAATTTGCTCGTGCTATATCTCCAAAAAAACTCTTAGAAACTAGCGACCCAGTTTATACTTGGCGAGAAAAAATGCTAGATTTATTTGATGGAATAGGACGCAAAAATCTGGGTTTTAATTAGCAGTTATACCTTGATTTAGAAGCTGTCTAAACATCTATACTATAAGTCAGGAGTGAAATCGTTAATAATTTAACTTCAGACTTCTGGCTTCATTAATCAGTTATGAGTTAAATCTTTTTTCTAGCTTGCTGAAAATAATATAGATAGAATTTAACTTCAGACTTCAGAATAGCTGTCTCTTGACTTCTTTTTGAATATAAAATTAGACAAAAATTGGAGATTTTTTAAATTATGACTCTTGATTTATATTACTGGCGGACTCCTAATGGTTGGAAAGTGAGTATTATGCTCGAAGAAACAGAAACTCCCTATAATTTAATTCCTGTTAATATTATGGCTGGAGACCAATTTAAACCAGAATTTCTCAAAATTAGTCCTAACAATAAAATGCCCGCTATTGTTGACCCCAAAGGTCTTGATGGTAATCCTATTTCTATCTTTGAATCAGGAGCTATTTTGCTTTATTTAGCAGAAAAGACAGGTCGCTTTATTCCTAAAAACCCACGAGAACGCTACACAGTGATTCAATGGTTAATGTTTCAAATGGGTGGTGTTGGACCGATGTTAGGGCAAACTCATCATTTTCGCCAATATGCACCTGAAAAAATTCCTTATGCTATTGAAAGATATACAAATGAAACATCTCGTTTATATCGAGTATTAGATCAACAACTATCCCAAGTTGAATATGTAGCAGGAGATTATTCTATTGCCGATATCGCAATATATCCTTGGATAGTACCCCATGAAAAGCAAGGGCAAAATTTAGCAGACTTTCCTAATTTAAAGCGATGGTTTGAAACTGTTGGTCAGCGACCTGCGGTGACTCGTGGTTTAGCAGTTTTAAGTGATAGTCCGGTGCAAAATATGGATGATAAAGCAAGAGAAAATCTATTTGGCGCTCGTCAGTTTCAGCAGTAATTTATAACTATCAATTTTTATTGGGTGGGAATACCATTTCACGGAAGTCAAAAGTTAAAATCTAAGATTTTATAGGATCAAAACTTTAACGTGCTGGGTAATTTCAATAAATTATTTTACATTTAAAGTGTGAAACTATTTTTGACATCTTTAAGGTCAATTGGTATTAGTATTTTTCTGCCCTAAAAATTATGTAGAGACGTTAGATGAAGCGTATATACAAATTTAATTCAGACTGCTAAATTTTCTGTGAACAAATGAAAAAAACTTCTACTTCAGGATTTCCTAAAGTAGAAAAACGCCTTTCCTATCACTTACGAAACTTCCTCGAAAAATACTATCCCCTAGAAAATAAACAACGATTCACAGATTTAAAATGGTAGTTGAAAGTTATATAGGTACTCTCATATCTATGCAGATAGAACGTTCAGAATTAGTACCAGAATTTGCTGCGGATATAGCTGTTGCTTTGAATGGTTTATAAAATCATAGTTGTGCAGAACAAATGTTAGATTTTGTCCAAGAATCTTGGCTAAGTTCCCGTTATATTTCGGTAGATAATGACCTGGAAAAATTGGATGTAGTAGCTGAGAGTTTACTACCTCTGGATGTGGAATTTATTACTCAAATTAATTGGTGTATCGTTAGTTTGGGTAAAGATCAAAAATTGAGTATAATAGACTCTTGTTATCAACGGAAAATTCATAAATTTAATCAAGAAAAATGTCAGGATGCTGTTATTTATTTTGGTTATGTTGTAGATTTTAATCCCGAATTTATTCATGCTTATTATCATCGAGGTTTGACTTATATTAAGTTGCAAAATTATCTAAAGGCAGTTGTAGATTTTACTAAGGTTCTAGAGTTAGATTATAGTCACGCTCTAGCATATAATTATCGTGGTAATACTTATTATAAATTGGCAGAATATCAACAGGAAATTGATAATTATGACCAGGCAGTAAAGTTAGGTTTGACTGAAGCAGTTAAACACCGAGATGTTGCTTTGAATATTTGGCAAGAAAAACAATGGGAAGCTGAGGAAAAAAGACAGCGTGAAAAAATTAAGCAACAACAACAAGCTCAAGAAAAAATGCGCCTCGAAAAAATCAGGCGACAACAACAACAAGCTCAGGAAAAAATATTACCTGAAGAAATAGGAGAAGTGTTTACTTTTGAGGTAGTTACTGTCAACAACTCTGGTACAATAATTAATCGCACCTCCGGTAGTGCCAGACAAAAAATAGAAGATTTAGATAATGGTATTAAATTAGAAATGGTTTATATTCCGCAGGAGAGTTTTCTAATGGGTTCCCTAGAAGATGAAAAGGGAAGAAATAATAATCAAAGTCCGCAACATCAAGTTATTCTTCAACCTTTTTATATGTGTAAATATCCTATTACTCAAGACCAATACCAAGCCATTATAGGAAAAAATCCTTCTCACTTTAAAAGAGGAAACCGTCCAGTAGAAAGGGTAAAATGGTATAATACTATAGATTTTTGTCAAAGACTATCTGAGAAAACAAGAAAAACTTACACATTACTCAGTGAGAGTCAATGGGAATATGCTTGTCGTGCAGGTATGACTACTCCTTTCTATTTTGGCCTAACTATTACTCCTAATTTAGTTAACTACGACAGCAACAATACTTATGGCAACGTCCCCATATGATGATTATGAGCGATCGCCTCAAATTAGAAATTAATTGATTAATTATCATTTTATGGAGCTTTAAAAAGCATCCCAATAACCCAATAAAGAGATTAGTCAGTTTAGGTCTCCGAAAAAATCGTGATATAGTGAATAAGTTTGATTTAACTTGTACCTATACATGATTATTTATTCAACTTAAAAAATGTCCTAGATTATAACCTAGAATAGAGATGATGAGATTTAGAAAGTCTAAAGCCAAATCAAATAGGCAAATCTTTCCGTGGTTTAAACCTCTCAATCTCCCGTAACTTCTGATATATCTCCAACTCCTCTTCGGTAGGTTCCTTCGGAGTGACAATCTTAATCTCTACTAACTGATCCCCACGCTCGCCCCTCCCATCAGGATACCCCTTACTAGCAAGTCGTAAACGTTGGCCAGAAACAACCCCAGCGGGCAACTTCATCTTCACCCAACCATCCAAAGTCGGGACTTCAATATCACCACCTAAAACAGCCTCGACAGGAGTAATAGGCAACTCACAAAAAATATCTGCACCTTGCAACTGATAGAAACCATGAGGAGCGACCGTAATCTTTAGATACAAATCTCCCCCACCAAGACCTTGATTTTTCAGACGAATTCTTTGACCACTAATCATAGCTGCTGGCATATTTACCTCTATCGAACGCCCATCTTCCAAGCGTATTTTCTCAATCCCTCCCACATAAGCCTTTTCCAAAGGCAAAGTCAATCTAGCCTCAATATCCTTTTTTGGTTCCCGTTCCGTTGCCTTATAAACAGCCTTTTTCTGACCAGGGCGATAAACACTTGATGCCTGAGTTCTTCTTGGTTTTGTTGCTGTCGCTGGAGTTCTAACTTCCCGACGACGACCCAATAATTGGTCTACAAAAGTATTAAAATCTGAAAAATCACTAACATCAACATCTTTGTCTGACTTACCTCCATTTCCAGAAAGATTATCTCCCCAATTTCTAAAATCAGGAACCCGCACCCCCATCCTATTAGCAATTCCCTTCGGTTTCCAATATCGAATAAACTTATCGTACTCTATCCGTTTCTCTTCATCTGATAAGATATCGTAGGCTTCATTGATATCCTTAAACTTTTCCTCTGCCTCTTTACTCCCTGGATTTACATCTGGATGAAATTGTCGCGCTAGTCTCCTATATGCTTTCTTAATTTCATCCACTGAAGCATCTTTAGAAACATCTAGAATCTGATAATAATTCCGAAAGTTTTGCATCTACTAACTTAAACTTATAAATAGTTTTAACTATAAATATTTTCTCTGACTCCTTCAACCAAAATGGTAACAGATGTTAGAATTCTCACTTAAAAGCCAAAATATAGCAATTACAGCACTACACAAATAGTATAGGACATTGGTCAATCCTGTTGGCGGATCATTGAACTAGGAAAAACTCACTCAGAGATTACTTTTAACTCTCTTGATGCCCATTCCCTTAAGTCTTACGCCAACGCGAGGTCGTACCGCTCTTGACTTACCCCTAGCGCTATACCAATTCATTTAGGAAACTCTAAAATATAGTCACAGTAAGAATTTAACTTCTAAATTCTGAATTATAAATTCTAAATTCTGCTATCCCCTGTCCAATCTAATATCTACAATGTTTAGAGCCAATCATCATCATCGTCCCAATCTTTACTTTGATAAGAACGACTAGGGCGATTAGAACTGACTCGATCAGGAGGACGACTGTAAACTCTAGTTTCATAATCATAACGTTCCCTGGGTTTACGATCATCACCAGATATTGTCCGGCGCACAGAGCCAAAGAAATCATCATCACCTTCTTCGGAGGTGTAAATTGAAATCTCACGCTTCAAATCATAGAGAGCATCTTGTAAATCAACCCCCACCTGATCGATACCCCGCTCATCATCCTGTTCCAAACTATCCCGCAGTTCCCTAATCAACATCTCAATTCGTTGACGACTTCTAGCCGCAAACTGCATCCCATAATCTAAGGCCACCTCTCGGAGTTGTCGTTCCGCCTGAAAGGCTAAAGCCTCAGCCCGGTTACGCTTATCTACCCGCTCCCGTTTAAGTCGATCTGCTTCAGCAAATTTTTCCGCATCCCGAATCATCTGAGTAATTTCCTGCTGACTTAAAGTAGAAGCCCCCTGAATAGTAATACTTTGAGACCTACCAGTAGTTTTATCCATTGCCGTTACCTGCAAAATTCCATTTGCATCAACATCAAAAGCTACTTGCACCTGGGGCACACCACGTGGTGCAGGCGGGATACCAGTAAGCTTAAATTTTCCCAGAGACTTATTATCAGAAGCTATTTCTCGTTCTCCCTGAATAACATGAATCTCAACTAAAGTCTGATTATTTTCTGAAGTAGAAAATATATCAGAACGTCGCACTGGAATAGTAGTATTCCGAGGAATGAGTTTTTTCATCACTCCCCCAATAGTTTCTAAGCCCACAGACAATGGAGTGACATCCAAAAGTAACACATCTCGTACATCACCACCTAAAATGCCAGCCTGAATAGCTGCTCCTACTGCCACAACTTCATCAGGGTTAACTCCCTGATTTGGTTCTCTATCTATCAGAGAGTAAACTAAATCTTGAACAAAAGGAATCCGAGTTGAACCACCTACTAATACTACCTCATCAATCATAGAGGGACTAATACCAGCATCTTTTAAGGCCATTTTTACAGGACGTCGGATTCTAGGAATTAAATCTCCACAAAGCCCTTCAAATTGGGATCTAGTCAGCCTGGTTTCCAGATGTTTAGGGCCGTCTTCTGTGGCAGTAATAAACGGGAGATTAATTTCTGTTACACCGACCCCAGATAATTCAATTTTGGCTTTTTCTGCAGATTCAGTCAGCCTTTGTAGAGCTTGACGGTCATTCCTTAAGTCTATTCCTTCTGCTTCTAGAAATTGTTCAGCTAACCAGTCAACTATTCTTTGATCAAAGTCGTTACCACCCAATTGGGTATCTCCGCTGGTAGCTTTAACTTCAAATACTCCATCTCCTACTTCCAAGATTGAAACATCAAATGTACCTCCCCCCAAGTCAAAGACCAGAATTACCTGATTTTCTGTATTTTCTAATCCATAAGCCAGAGATGCTGCTGTTGGTTCATTCAGAATACGTTTAACTTCTAGGCCCGCAATAGTCCCTGCATCACGAGTGGCTTGTCTTTGAGAGTCATTAAAATAGGCTGGTACGGTAATTACTGCTCCTGTTACCTCCTCTCCCAGATAGCGACTTGCTTCGTCTGCTAGTTTCCGCAGTATCATAGCGGATACTTCTTCTGGAGCAAAATCTCGTTTCATTCGAGGACATTTGATTTTGATGTTGCCAAATTCATCCCGACGAATGGTATAGGGAACACGCTTTGACTCTGGGGATAGTTCAGAGTATTTACGTCCGATGTATCGTTTGACTCCGTAGAAGGTATTCTGAGGATTCAGAACTGTTTGCCTTCTGGCCATTTGGCCCACTATTCTTTCTCCTTCCTTCGTGAAGCCAACTACAGATGATGTTGTCCGCATTCCTTCTGAATTAGCTATCACGATTGGTTTTCCGCCTTCCATGACGGATACTACGGAGTTTGTTGTACCCAGGTCTATGCCGACTACTTTACCCATGCCTTAGTTTATTGTTCTGTCCTTTTATTAATTATTTTATCTTGTCAAATTCTCTGGTCTTTTGAGGATTGCCTCACCATCTCCATTATTCAAGGCACTCTCAGAATAGGGAAGACATATAATGGAGAATTTAAAAATGCCATCCTATAGTTTACCACTAATACTATCTATCTATAATACATAGATGTGGGACAACCAAACTTCTCGTAACCATTGGTAGATAAATCAGTCAAATTTTACCCTCTTGACATCTTCCCGATACTGCTATTAGAAAACAAGTGGTCTTCCATTTTCATGTCGCTTTGCGTTTTCCTTTCCTGCGGAATGCTACGCAAAAGGAACATGAAAAACGAAATTGTAAGTTAGCAAAACATAACTGATAGGGCATTTATGCTTCCATACACCTGCCTCCAAGGTCTAACCTCTTTTTGGTGGTCTTATGGTCACTCCACAGTACCTCGCCAATCTGATGCCTCCTCTAGACACTGCTAACCCAGCAAACTTATGGCCTTTAGTTTAGAACATTACTGTAAAAACCACAATATTGATTTGTTTTCATCCCGATACTCCCCTCCCTTCCAGGACAGGGCGGGTCTTCAAGCAACGTTATCAAGATTTACGCACTACCGCTATATATAGCGTATAAATTCGTCATTATTCCGTATACAATTACTACAATTAGTACCGTTGCGTAAGTCCTGATTATGATAAGCAACAAAAAATTAACTACACATTTATACAAGCTGAATTCCTGGTCTTCTAAAGATCGCAGAGAATTAAAATAGGTAAATAACTTTGTTTAAGTACTTGGATCTACATATTGCCTATTGCTTCTTCCCTATTGCCCCGACTAAAGGGACTTAAATCTGACTTGGCCTTTTGTTTTTGCCTGCTGTTAGGTAATAAAAAATACTAATTTATTTATAGATTTGTAGATTTATTTTTTGGGGATCGACTCTTTAAACCTTTGTCTGTTAATCTTAATCTGTTATTAATTGTTAAACAGCCAACTCAAGTATTCTTACATTTTATTAAGATAACACAATTCTATTACTAATTTCGCTGTACTATTACCACACTTAAACTATTTTGTCAAAATTTAGAGGCAGAAGGAAATTTATGTTCAGAAAAATCAAAAATAACTTAATTAGGTCTTGCTGAATTTTGTAACAACTTGTAAAGTTATAATAATAAAAAAATAAGTAAATTTAATTTAAGAGGTTTAAACCCAAGCAAATGCGAGTAGCGATCGCCGGAGCAGGTCTAGCAGGTCTTTCCTGTGCTAAATATTTGACAGACATGGGTCATACTCCAATAGTCCTCGAAAGGCGGGACATACTCGGAGGTAAGGTGGCAGCGTGGAAGGATGAAGAGGGAGACTGGTATGAAACTGGTCTACATATATTCTTTGGTGCTTATCCAAATATGTTGCAGTTATTCAAAGAATTGAATATAGAGGATAGATTGCAATGGAAACAGCACACAATGATTTTTAATCAGCCAGAAAAACCAGGAACATACTCTAGATTCGATTTTCCCAATATTCCAGCGCCTTTAAATGGGATAGTAGCTATTCTCCGCAATAATGATATGCTAACCTGGCCAGAAAAAATCCGGTTCGGTATAGGTCTGATCCCAGCAATAGTCCAAGGCCAAAAATATGTGGAGAAAATGGACAAATACAGTTTTTCAGAATGGCTGAAAAAACAAAATGTTCCTCCAAGAGTGGAAAAAGAAGTATTCATCGCCATGTCAAAAGCGTTGAACTTTATCGGTCCAGAAGCAATATCCTCGACTGTAATTCTCACAGCTCTTAACCGTTTTCTCCAAGAGAAAAATGGATCTAAAATGGCATTTTTAGATGGTTCTCCCACAGAACGATTATGTCAACCACTGGTAGAATATATTACAAAGGGAGGCGGGGAAGTACATTTAAACGCACCGATAAAGGAATTTCTGCTAAACGATGATGCCACAGTCAGTGGATTTCTAATTAGAGGATTAGATGGAGCAGAAGATAAAGTTCTGACAGTTGATGCTTATGTGTCAGCAATGCCAGTCGATCCTCTAAAGGTAATGTTGCCAAAACCTTGGCAGCAGATGGAATATTTCCAAAAGCTCAACGGTTTGGAAGGGGTACCAGTAATAAATCTCCATCTGTGGTTTGATCGTAAGCTTACAGATATAGACCATTTACTGTTTTCCAGATCGCCCCTACTAAGTGTCTATGCAGACATGAGTAACACTTGTCGCGAATATGCTAATCCCAACCGTTCGATGTTGGAATTGGTACTAGCACCAGCCAAAGATTGGATTAGTAAATCCGATCAAGAAATAGTCGCAGCAACAATGGCGGAGTTGGAAAAATTATTTCCGGCTCACTTTACAGGAGAATCTCCAGCTAAGTTGTTGAAATATCATGTTGTAAAAACGCCCCGCTCTGTATATAAAGCTACTCCTGGTCGCCAAGACTGTCGCCCTTCCCAGGTAACACCAATTGCAAATTTCTTCCTAACAGGAGATTATACAATGCAGCGTTATCTAGCTAGCATGGAAGGAGCCGTACTTTCTGGCAAGCT
Organism: Dapis purpurea BLCC-M126; assembly: GCF_050015975.1. Taxonomy (NCBI): domain Bacteria; kingdom Bacillati; phylum Cyanobacteriota; class Cyanophyceae; order Oscillatoriales; family Microcoleaceae; genus Dapis; species Dapis purpurea. The sequence continues at coordinate 35,759 of NZ_JBNHER010000309.1, forward strand.
GACAGCGCAGGCGATCGCTAAAGCAGCTTCTACTCACCTTGAATCTCATGCAAACCTGCAACGAACAACTCCAAAGCCAGCAAAGAATGCTGCAACGGTCTAAATCTTCCCAACGCATGACTCGTTCACCCCTGGTATCTCTAGAAGAATCTTATGAGCTGTGTCGTCAAGTCACAGCCAAATATTCTAAAACTTTTTACATGGGTACTCAGTTAATGCCAGAGGCTAAAAGTAAGGCGATCTGGGCAATCTATGTCTGGTGTCGTCGTACAGATGAATTGGTAGATGGACCAATGTCAAATACCACAACCACAGAAACCCTGCAAGAGTGGGAACAACATCTTGAATCTATCTTTGCTGGCTATCCGTTAGAAGATGCAGATGTAGCATTGGTAGATACCTTATCTCGATTTCCCATAGATATACAACCGTTTCGTGATATGATTGCAGGTCAGCAAATGGATCTCTACCGCAGTCGTTATCAAACATTTGAGGAACTGAAACTTTACTGTTATCGAGTCGCAGGTACCGTTGGTTTAATGACTATGCCAGTCATGGGAGTAGAAACATCAAGTTTTGCCACTCCCTGGAACCCCAGCCCAAAAATGCAGTCTCCTGTATCGGAAGCGATCGCCTTGGGAATTGCTAATCAACTTACAAATATTTTAAGAGATGTAGGAGAAGATGCTCGTCGAGGTCGGATTTATCTTCCTTTACAAGAATTAGCTTTGTTTGATTATACCGAAGAGGATTTATTGAATGGTGTAATTGATGATCGTTGGCGAGAGTTAATGAAATTTCAGATTCACAGGGCGCGTAAGTTTTTTGTTGATGCAGAAAGAGGTATTAAGCGTTTGAACGCTGATATTCGTTGGCCTGTTTGGTCAGCTTCTATGCTTTATAGTAAGATTTTAGATGCTATTGAGCGGAATCAATATGATGTATTTAATCGTCGAGCTTACGTTTCTACTCCTCGCAAGTTAGTATGTTTGCCCATAGCATTTCTGAGGTCAAAAGTCTTATAAGTTCTAGGAATGTATTGTTGAACAAACAGCTAGTGGGAAAATGTTTAAATTTGCATATTTGCGCAATTGATAAGCTATTTAATTCAACTTCGGATTAATAGTTACAGAAATTAAACAACCCATGAATTTTTAAAACTACATAGGACTCGATCAAAAGGTCTTTTGGTGAGGGAAAGGAATTGGGAATAGTTTTACTATTGACTTTTCTGCATTTTTCCTTCACTTGACTGGAAGTTATGACTTTTTTTTGATTTTTATTTAGTCTTGTATCTTAGTCTTTCTTTCAAGCTAATTCAGCACTTAAACCTCTGATACATATAGGTTCTAGATTTATTCAACAGACTCTACATGTTATATAATACGTTTAGTTTTGGTTTAGTATATATGGTTTCTTTGCGTAAGTTATGAGTTATATATGTTAGGAAATGTTAGGGAAAAAGCCTTTGATTTATTAAATTGAAGGCTTTTTCACTTATCAGTTAACTGTTAAGTGTTTCAATATTAGATTAATACTAAATCTGGTTTAGGGCTTGGGTAGTCCTAAAGATATCAGGATCTGGGTTACTAGATCCCTTCAATTTTCATCAGGTAGACGAGTAAAATCATTACTTGTTTACCATACCTAAATTTGGATCGCAATTTTGTAGATATAGCTCTAGGCATAGTTACAAAACTATATCTACAATAATCTCAGCTTGATAATATTTTTGAGTTTACTCAACTGAATTCCTAAGAATTAGTGCTAGCTGCCAAACGTTGCTTCAACTCTGCTAAAGCATCAGCCCAACGGGGATCGGGTTGAACTGCATCATTACCACTAGAGCTAGAACTACTAGCAGTTTTAGACGATCCTCCTTTGTCCTTGTCACGACGGGATTTTTTACTCTTGCTAGTATTGTTTTTGCTGATTGGTTTAGGTTCAGCTTCAGTATTTTCAGACTCACCCTTATTCTTAGCGCGAGGTAATGCTTTTTCAATCTTTAAAGGAGTTTCTTTAAACTGATAACCGTTATACTTTTCAATAATTTGGTCAGCTTGTTCATCATTTTTAACTGTCACAAAACCAAAACCACGACATTTACCTGTTTTACGATCTGTGATCAGTTTAGTAGTAACACTATCGCCTTCTTCTTTAAAAACTTCTTGAAGTTCTTGACGTTCCATTACCTCTTTAGGCAAATTACCAATATACAAACGAATTGACATACGAAAATTCCTCCAGACTTTGAATTTTACTTGTTTAAATTACAACAAACGAAAACTTAGTCAACTGAGATTGACTGAACACAAAACAAGAGCAGAATCAAAAAAACTGCTCTGGACTTTGGAAATGTGAAGAACTTTGACAAATACCTCTATTCACCTTTACTACAGATAAAATTATTTCCAATTTTCCATTTTGGTCAACTGTGCCAAATAATTTTATTTTGTCAGGTTGTTCTTTAGACTTTTTGATCATCACTCAACAAACAAAACTATAGGCATTACTCAATTACTTCTTTTTGATATTGATTTGCTAAACACTTATCGCCCCAACTTTTAAATATAACTTCAAAGCCTGCTAAACTCAAACAACCTAATTGCTAATATGATATTAATTTCAAGTGTACTCCCTACTTGGTAAGGGCTAAAACTTAATCATAATATTTGACTTATTTTTCAACCAAACTGGAAATGCTTACAGCTTATCTTTCCTTTGTTAACAGGCTAGTATCTTAACTACTATAAACTTACCATAATCCTAAGTCAATATCTACTATTTTTCTTAAATTTAACTATTTACTTGTATCTATTTACTTGTATCTTTGAATAGTCAGATTAAACTGTTCAGTAATCCCTACTTTTCCGATCACAAAATTTATGAATCGCTAAAAAACCAGCCGACAGTTGTGGCTGGTAGAACTTGCTGTGTTGGGAGATTGACACTTGCCACTCAAAAAGTCTGATCTGTTATGACTTCAGTAGAGGTTTTCTGTATATTAACAGACCATATTTACTAGGGTGATGCTTACTTTTAACAGCATACCTTTACCTTATTCAATATGTAATATCTCTACTAATTTGGCTCTATCAGACTAAAACTTCTGAGGTAGGCAAAATTATGAGGTCGCTTGGGTTAAGCTGCTCAGTGTAAATAAATGTAACATAGTCAATTCAAGAATGCAACTTTTCTTTACATAATCTGATAATTAAAATCTGCCCGTATAAACCATATAAGCTCCCCATATAGCAAGAGTAAAAGCTACAATTGTTGACCAGATAGGATGATTACTGTTAATAGATTGACCATTTTCAGATTTTAGAGCATTGATATCTATCCAAGGAGTAGCTCCTCGCCTCCACCAACCAGTGACAGTTATAGACTTACCAACAAAATCACTAGGACGATCGATATTAGGCCATAAGTTACCAATAGGACCAAAGTTATTAGAATAATGCAATCTGACCAGACCTTTTGTTGTTTTTAGAACCAAATCTTGTCCCAACCAATTAATCATTCCCCTCTTGCCCAGAAGCTGACCTTTCAACTGAATTCCTTGACTATCTAATGGCAAAGCTTCTGGATCGGTTAACAATTCTAACAAGTCAGGATTTTGCCAAAGTTCAGTCCGCTTTATATCAGGAAAAAAGTAATTAATCCTTATCAAAATACCAATACTAAAACCAATAGCTAAACAACCAACTAAAATGGAAATATCTCCAAATAACCAATCTAAACGCCAAAGACCAATAGTAGATAAAATTACACCTATCAACCACAAAAAAATAGCAAAACCTAAGCCTATTAACGTACCATAAAATGGCGCTCCCTGAAGCAAAAGTTTCTGCCAATTAAGATTTTGTGGAGTTGAAATCTTATTTTCCTGAGTAGTAATTAATCGATCTTTTGTAGTTACATCACCATTTATATTTCCTAAATTCAACTCTGTTTCTAGTTTCCAGAAATTAGCATAGGAACCTAGTATTTTTAAGCGATAACCAAGCAAAGGATGACTATTATTAATCTGTAACCATCGACGATATGGGTTAAAAATATCCCAGTTAAAAATAGATTCAAAACCACTATATGAGACAATACTACCAGTAGTAATAGCTTGGTTTATTCCTACTGGCATTAAGATTTCAAAACTTTCTAATAAATTCCTAATTTTGCCTTGATTTTTAACATCATCAGCCATACCAATTGTAATTTTCAGAATAGCTCGTGTGAGACCATTAGGATTACCAGTTAAATTACAAGCTAGGCGATCGCTATAATAAACTCGCTGACGAGACAACCATAAAATCGGCAATTTTAGCAACCAATATAAACCATAACTAAAAGTCGAAATTATTGCAGCAAATACTCGAAAAACGGATACTAATATAGGCAGAAAAGATTTGATAAATTCTGGTAAAAAATCGGGTAATTGATGATTTATCAAATCTAATATCCAATCTGCCAAAAAAGTTAATTGCCAATAAATAGTGTAGGGAATTTGAATCATCAAATTAGCCATAGACATTAATCGAAAATCTCCATTTTGAATATGACTAATTTCTCTAGCATAAATAGTAGCAATTTCATCTTCTGCTAGATTATCTAACAATCCTTGACTAACAACTATTCTGTAAAAACGAGGCAACCATCCATAACTAAATGCTATAGGAACATTTATTGGTAATACCTTTAATATAATTCCTCGTATTTTTTGTTTTTTAGAAAAATTACGGAGCAGTTTATTTGCTTCTTTACTGTAATTAATTAGAGTAGTTGTTGGTAGAGTTTGGAGACCATAAGTAAGTATTAATAATCCATCAATTAACCAAGGAGATAATATAAATAATCCGAGCAGAAAGATTATAAAATTTCGGGTTGGGTCTCGATAAAAAATTTGAATTGGTCGAATGTGTGGGAGCCAAACTAGAAAATCATTTGTAGCATCTAAGGTAAACTTTAGTATTGTAAGACTTAGCCAAAATATAGCAATAGCTACAACTATTTGTTCTAGCCATAAAATAGTTAAATTAGGAGATTTAAGGCGACGACCTCCTTTTGCCCTTCCTGCTTCGCGCCATTTCAATTTAGCTAAATTTTCTGGTTCATCTGAAGTAATCTCTGTTGATATTTGATGTGATTCATTTGTATTTATTGAATCCGAGTTATTTACTGTGCTTAATAAAGCGGGTGATTGATTTTTACCTGCTTCTATATCATTTTTATTTGACTGAGAATTATTTAGGGAATTTGAGGTTTGACTAGATTTTATTTCTGAGATATTTGGATTTTCTGCGATTGGTTGAAAACCTATTTCTACAGATAAATCAATATTTTGTTTAGAGATGTAATTGCTATTTTTGACAGACTTAGATTTATCTGAATTAGAATTAAAAGGCACAAATCCTGTTTCAATAGGTTGTTGATTTTGGAGAGATTTTTCTGACGCTTTAGGGGGAGGAATTGTTGATTTTTTAAGATTTTTAGAGGGGTCTTGCTTTAATAATTCCTTGAGATGACGATGAGCAAAACTTTGAATTTCACTATCAGAAATTTTAGTAAGATCGCGACACAAAGAAATAGCTCGATCTGCTTGTTTAGTTTTTTCATAAGCAATGATTAAACCCATCTGAGCTTTTAATTTTTGCTTGAGAGATTCTTGTTGAGCAATTATTTCTAGGTGAGCGATCGCCTGTGGATAATTTTTTTGCTTAAGAGCAAGTAATCCAGTTTTTAGAGATGGCTTTTCTGGCACATTTTTATCTGTGGCAGAAGATGTTTTATCTATCATTGACTGAATTTTTGATGTTGATATTTTTATGAATTAGTCATATAAAATTCTGTAGCATCGGTATTATTAAAATTCATAAAATATGAAAAAGGAAGGAAAAGGTATTTAGCAAAGCTTACAGAGTATAGACAAAATAAAATGGTACGATTCTGCCCCAACTGTAATTAATATAATCTGCTAAAATGTTGAACCATTTTAATCTTTTATTATTTCCATTCCTTTTTCTGAATCCGACTTTTAGCTAACTAGCTTTAGCTACTTCCTATTCTAATTTTTTATGCAAATCTGTTAGAGAATAGCGAAACTTCACTACCCCCTACCCCATTCTCTTTTTAATTATTCCCAATTTTATCAGTAATGGACCTAAATAATGTTTCCATGTATAAGGTTTAAAGACAATACATTTTTTTAAATGGGGAATCCAAACTCGATGGTTATTAGCATTTAAGTTAATTAAATTAGCGATATTTTCTATGTTACGAGAATAGCCATGCAGAATTTTAACAGGTTCAGCAAACGCATTAATAAAGCAAAATCTAGCATTCCATTCATTAGGTAAAGGATACATTCTTGAGGAAGAATAAAGTAACACTTCGGCGAAAGAAGTTTGGTCACTTTCTCGTAAATTACTATTAGATGAAAGCTTGCTTGTATAGAGATTAATCCATTCTTTAAATAAGCTATCGTTAGCTTCATTTTTTCGATAAAAAATTACCCCTGTATTTAATGGTTTACAAGGAATTTTTTTACCGGATTCTAAAATTGGATAATAAGTATCAACCGGTGCTGGAACTAGGGCTAGGTCAAAATATTCTAAGATATCAAAGCCACTTTCACAGTCACTCGCAAAATAAGTATCTGTATCGGCAAAGATAGTTTTTTCGTAAGGTGATAAAAAATATAAATGTTTGACTTTGAATAGCAACCCTTCATTTCTACAGGTTACTTGTTCATCTACTGGAATAATTCGGTCAAATAAGTCTTTATCATCAGGGTCCTGATTACAAGCTAGAGATATTTTGATAGATGGATTAATTTTTTTTAAACTTCTAGCAGAATCACAAGCTTCGTCAATATATTTTTTGCCTGCTGCAACATAAAAAACACCAGAATTTGAATTACTCATTAGTTAATATCCTATTTGATTTGATTAAGGAATAAATATGTAAATACTGTTCCTGATAGCGATCGACAAGTAGCGATTTTTGATGTTTATATCCCGATGGTGAAAGGGATTGACCACATAATATTACTACTTCTAGCCAACTATCATTTTCCTGAAAATTTTATAGCTTTATATAGCTATATTTCTGCATAACAGGCTGACAAATTAAATTAATTTTATGTATATCTTCAGAATTTAATTCTGCCTGTAAATTGTTGGCCCTTGTTGTATTAATTGGTCTATCAGTTCTCGTTCCTCCTGCCAAAGACTTACCGGGATTTTTTTGGTAAAAATTTAGTAGATCGTCGCTCCATTCAATTTCCAAAAAATTAGTAATTTTCCCTAATGTTTCTTTTTGGTTTTGGATTACTTCTTCATATTTAAACTCTAGAACTTCAAATCCATTATTTTTCAGCCAAGTTGGATATTGGTTTTTATATAACCAATAAATTGCAGCTAACTCAATTTTAGATAACTCAGGTAAATTCCAATTTTCTAACTCTTGACCAAAAAAAGGTTTAAGTCTTTCTATTTCTTGTATAACACATCGGTCAATCCAATCTCCTTGTGAATTAACAAGCTTCAGCATTGAGGAAATAGTGCTATGGGGGTTTCTCATCGGCCAAAGTATTTTGGCATGAGGATAAAATTTCTTTAAGAAAGAGAGTTTATGGGAATGCTCTAGCATTTTAAAGCATAAATAATGATTAGTTATTTTATTAACAGCTAATCTTTGAGCAGAGGGAAAAGGATATGGACTAGGAAACTCTGTTTCATCTACACAAGTAATCTGGGGATGTGCATTCAAAATAGATAGTAACAAAGTTGTACCACTTCTTTGACAGCCAAAAATAAAAAATAAATTCCCAGAAAGTATGGGACTAAAGTATCTTAAAGTAATTAGATTTCTAAGATGATACTTGAATTGCTCAATCATATTTAAGTAGGTAAGCATTAAAAATTATCGTTATCACAAGGCAGAAAGGGGAAGGCAAAATCCAAGAGTTTTTTTGCTTCTTAACTTAGATTATATTTTACTAACTTTCACCAGTCAAAAAAAAATTATTCTGACTATCGGCAATTTTCAATATCATTTAATTTAAGTTGCTAGAGTTTATTTGAGCTAAAACACAGTCCTAATCAAAAGAATGCTTGGGACAATAGATTATTTTACCTTTCAAAAGTTCAATTTATTAATTTAGCTGAAATTATTGTAGATTGTCTAATTAAAATTTGGGAACTGTGAACTTGAAACTAAACGATACTCCCACATTTTAAGTAATAATTTAGTGATAAGGAGTCATATTGTAGTAATAAAAATGAATCAGGAAGTTTTGCTGATATATTTCAGTAATTTTTAATTTCCTAAAATATCTCAATACTAATTCCCGCATTTATCAGAAAAAGTGTAATTTCTAAGTTGGAAAGCTATATAAATTCTGGGTTTGAGCATGGCGATCACTCTTGTCTAGAAAACAACACTGTTTAGTTAGAGTTAACCATAAAATCATCATCAGTTAGTTGGGAATCAACAGTCAAATTAATCAACCTATTTGTGTTGCTAATCAAAAACAGTAAAACAACTTAAAATTGTAGTTTTATTGATAATAAAAAACATTCAAATGTTAACATAACAATTAAAACATGAATAAGTAAAACAGTACTGTAATCAAGTTAATTACTCTTAAAGGAAGAAAAGTAATTGCTAATCTTGAGAGAGATAAAATCACTTTATATTCTGGAATTTTGTTGATATTTAAGTTAGACAAAAAGCTAAAAACAACGAAAAAATTATCTCAATATTTTCGTGATTATACAAATTAATCTTATGTAGAATATTCAAATTATGTGAACAACAAGAGGGCGTTAATTATGTGATAGCTCTGAGTACTCATCCTAAATTAAAGTTATGAGAAACATAATTAATTACAAAAGCTAAAAATAGTCATGAACAAAAACTTGAAGCTCTTATTGAATTAATAGACAGTCTTTTTCTGAATAATGAAGAGCTAGAAATAGTCAGAAAATTAATTCCCAATTTAACTTGGTTTCGCTCTTTAGATTATCAAATTGAGAAGTCATGGAGTCGTCAAAGAAGAGTTATCACAAAAGTTGGTTATGGCAGTGAAGGGTTAAAAATGCGTCATATTTTTACCTCCTTACCTGCATCAAAAATTGCACCATCTTTACTTTATACAAATAAATATTGTCCCAGAGGGGAAATGGAAAATCAGCTCAAAGAACAACAATTAGATTTATTTACTGACCGGACTTCAACACAGACATTTGAAAGTAATCAATTAAGACTTTGCTTATCTTCTATGGTCTATGTTTTAATCCAAGCTTTTCGTAAGTATTGTTTAGCTAAAACCTATTTTGCTAAGGCTAAGGTGGGAAAAATTCGCCTGAATTTCCTCAAGTTGGGATCTAGAATTACTGTTCGTTTCAGACTAATTTTAATCGTGATAACTACTACTTGTCTCTATCAAGATATCTTTGCAATTGCTTACTCTAGAATTAAAGCTATTCAAGATACAAATTGAGTTTTTTTACTCAACTTGGGAACTAAATAGTTATGGAAATGACTGATAATATAAGCGCTCTTTGTTGTCGTGCAAATCTGGGTTAATCAACTCTTTAAAATTAGGTAATACTGAAAAATTTTGATTATAAAGATTGAATTTTATCTAGGTTAACTTCAAAGTCAATCTGATTTTTGAAAAAGCTCAATTTTTGACATCCAAATCAGTTTTTCAAATTAGTTTTTGAGACATGCGGGTATAGTATATTCAATATCAGTGTTTAAACAAATATCAAAAATATCAAACCTAGCTTCATGTAAAATATCTACTAATCTAATAATCGCTCCAATTGTTCCAGAAAGTTAAAAATCCCCTTCTAATCCTCAATCGATTGATTCACAATACTCTTCTAATTTGCTTGTTTGATTTTCCGTAGCTACTAAAATTTTCATTGTGCTTTGATATTTGGTAATACTTATTTCGTTCAATCTTCCTGAGCGTGTCAGCTATAACTAAATTTATAATTAATGCACTAATGAATAAACTCTTAATTCTTAATAATTAATGTTTGTATATTGTGACACCAAACACAACTATATAGGGTTTGTTTAATAAAGTATAGGTGGTAGGAGTGAGAGTCAGGAGTCAGGAGAAATAGGGAATTTAGAGTAGATAGGAGTAAGAATTGCTCACTAATTTTTCTGTCCTTAGTTTGCCCAGTTTGCCCAGAATACTAACTTTTTTAGCGTTAAGAGTTGAAAACCTCACTTCCCATAACAATAGGAATCAAAAAAAGCTCAAGTATTTACCTATAAATGCTTTGAGAATTCATTAGGTAGCCCTTATTAGCCTTCATTCTTCTAAAGAGTAGGTGATTAGGTTATAGATTTAATATATAGTAATCCGCGCAATAGATAAGTTTTATGTAACCTTTTGTCATATAAATTGAAGTGCGAAATGTGGGTTATGGGTTTGTCCTGCTCAATGCTCCATCTCCCACTTGTATCCATGTCCAAGGATACATAGCAAAACTTTGAAGATTTGCTATTATTCGCTTTCTCCTACCTTTCCCGTAGGTTTAATATAAGAACTGAAGGAAAAATACTCTACATTATCTTACCTTAAGTCCTATGATATTTTTCCATAATGCGGATGAAGGGACTTGAACCCCCACTTCCGAAGAAACTAGAACCTAAATCTAGCGCGTCTACCAATTCCGCCACATCCGCATAATTTCAATATAACACACAAATCAAAATTTTTTCCATTTACTCATAGTTTTTTATTATATAGGGCTTGCTCACTAAATCTCAAAGCATTAACAATAAAGGCAAGTACCTTATTTGGGTTTGAAAAAAGTGCCAGATTTTCAATCTAAAACGCTCAAAAAGTTAGTATTTTTGGCAGACATAGGGTTAAAAAATTACTCCCCTACTCACCCACTCCCTCACTCCCCCACTCCATTACTACCCTCCAAAATATAAGCCTTCATCTGCCCCTTACCTTTTATATCAATAAGTCCCCGTTCTGCAAACAAAAATTTGTGCTGCAATATCTGATAAGTTGTCTCTGTAACTTGGATGACTCCTGGTATACCATGAGATTCCATACGACTAGCAATATTTACAGTATCACCCCATAGATCGTATATAAATTTTTTACGTCCAATCACACCAGCCACTACTGGGCCAGTATTAATACCAATCCGGATACGAAAATCTCGTTGATGTTCACTAGCAAAATGGGCGACTTCCTCCAGCATATCTATAGCCATAAGAGCGATCGCCTCAGCATGATTTTCCATTGGTTTGGGCAACCCACCCACAACCATATAAGCATCTCCAATAGTTTTAATTTTTTCCAAACCATACTTTTCTGCTAATAAATCAAACCTAGAAAAAATCTCATTTAACCAATAAACTAATTTCTGAGGATGAGCACAACTTGCCAACTCGGTAAACCCAACTAAATCTGCAAATAAAACTGTAACTTCGGCAAACCCTTCTGCAATTGTCTCTTGATTTTCTTTCAATTTATCAGCGATAGGTTTAGGCAGAATATTTAACAATAATTTCTCTGACTTTTCCTGTTCCAAAAGTAAAGCTTGTTCTGCTTTTTTCCTTTCAGTTATATCACGACAAAGAGCCAAAATTAAGTTACCATTGCCTGCTTTTAACAAACCGAGACGTATCTCTACTGGAAAAGTTTTACCATCTTTGCGTTTATGAATTCCTTGCACAGTTATAGGTACACCATAAGTCAATTCTTGCCACTTGTTATAAATCTCTTCTGATAAAAAACTTGCTTCAATATTATCTACATAAAAATTCAATAACTCTTCGCGAGTATATCCTAAACCTTGACAGGTGCTTTGATTTACATCAATAATTTTTCCTTGCAGATCGTGAATAATAAAAGCATCTGCTGCTTGTTCCATAACAGCTCTGAATTTTTCCTCGCTTTCTCGCAGAGCTGCTTCTGCTAGTTTCCGCTCAGTTATATCTCGTATAGCACTTACTCTATGTTGATTACCACGATAAAAAAATACTTTGGCTTCTATTTCTATAGGAAAAGTAGAACCATCTTTTCTAAGTCCAAATACTTCATAGGGTTTTTCATATCCAGAACTCAGATTTTCCCATACTAAATCTCTATATTTTGAATCAATTAACTCCAATCCATTCATCCCAATTATTTCCGATAATTCATATTTAAACATTTTAATAGCTGCGGTATTTGCATCTACAATTTCTCCTTGTTCGTGAATAATAATTCCTTCAAAAGTTGCTCTAGATAAACTCCGAAATCTTTGTTCATTTTGTTTAAGCTTTACCTCTGATTCCTTTCTTTCAGAAATATCTCGAAAAGTGCCGGTGTAGAATTTTTTTTGATTTAATTTAGCTTCCCTCAGAGCAATTTCCATGGGAAATAAGGAACCATCAGTACGAATACCAACTAACTCATATAGATTGCCAGTCTCAGCAATTTTAGATATAAGTATTTCTGTATAATATTTTTTTTTCTTAATTTTTTTTTCAATCTCTGATTCTGTTTGACTATCTGCTAAATGTTCCTCTACTAAATGAAGAAAACTAGGAAAAGAAGATTGCCAATTTTCAGGTTTAATATCCTGAAAATCAAATCTATAACAAGCATCTATAATTTCCTTAGTCGGAGAGGATATTAAGTCTGAGTTAAGCCATAATTTTAATGGTTCTACTATTAATTCTTTTACTTCCCTGAATAAATCATCACTATCTATTTTTTCCATCGTTAATGGATTAATAGTAAAATCAAGTATTTGATGAATAGGGATTCCTACTAAATCTTGACTTTTGTAGCCAAAAGTTGTCTCGGCACTAGGATTTACACTAATAATTTCTAGCCCTGGTTTAGTGAAAGTAATAATTGTATCTGTAGCGACTTTGATAATAGCATCATTTCTAGCAGTAACTTCCTCTAAAGCATCCATAACTTGATTATATCTTTCAGCAATTTGACCAACTGAAGTGAAAGGTTCTACAGGCACTCGTAAACTTAAATCTTTTGTGCGAGCTTGAGAATTCATTACTCGAAATAAATCTAATATTTCTGTTTTTGCATGATGTTCAGAAACATTTAAACCAATATGTTCATCTTCTCTAGAAACTCGAAATAAAAAAAACTTATTTGTAATTAATAAAATTGCATAGACAGCACAAAATCCTAATAGAAAAGCTGCACAAACTCCTAATAATTGAACTGTAAATTGTTGACTTAAACTAAGACCAGTACCTAATACCTCTGCCTTTCCAAATAAAGCTACTGCTAAAGTTCCCCAAATACCTGCACCAAGATGAACTGGAATAGCTCCAACAGCATCATCCACACGAATTTTTTCTAAAGCTTGCTCTACCAAAATACTAACTACCCCACCAACAATGCCAATGACAATGGCAGAAAAAGCTGTCACCGCATGACAAGCTGCTGTAATGGCAACTAGACCTGCTAAAGTTCCATTGATGAGTAGTTCAACACCAGGAATTCCTCTGATATACCAACCAATACCAAGAGCAGTCATCATTCCTGCTACACTGGCAAGAACTGTATTGACAATAATCCCTGCCACTTGTCCATTTAATGCCAGGGTACTTCCACCATTAAACCCAAACCAACCAAACCAAATTAGCATTGCTCCCAAAACTGATAGGGGCAAGTTAGAACCATGAATTTTTTCTGGTGGGCGATCCCGAGGAAATCTGCCAGTACGAGGCCCAATGACTAATAAAGCTGCCAAAGAAACCCAACCACCAATACTATGAACAACAGTTGAACCTGCAAAGTCAATAAAACCACGTTGTCCAAGCCAACCTGTTAATACACCTGCATCAACTCCATTCCAGACCCAATGACCAAATATGGGATAAATAAAACCTGAAACTACGGAGGCAACAAATAGATAGGCAGAAAATTTCATCCGTTCAGCTACGGCACCAGAAACAATAGTTGTAGCTGTGCCACAGAACATTGCTTGGAATAAAAAGAAGGCCGCGTCAAAAGGTTGCAGATCGGTTGCTAGGAAGAAATTACTATGGCCAACTAATCCAGCAGAAGAAGCTCCAAACATAAAGGCAAAGCCAAAACCCCAAAAACAGGCAACTGAAATGCCAAAATCAGTTAAATTTTTAATAGCAACATTAATGCTATTTTTTGACCTGGTAAGTCCGGATTCTAAACACATAAATCCAGGCTGCATTAGAAATACTAATCCAGAGCAAAGTAAGAGCCACAAAATATCAATTGCTTCGTAGGTAGGCTGAGGTTGTGAGGTTGATATATTATTAAATCTGGGTTGATTTTTTCTGTTAATAACAGTTTGATAATTATAGAAGTTTTGGGGTTTGATAAAATATTCTTCTGAAGATTGAGAAAAAATGGATTTTTCTGGTTGAAACTTATAATTTTTCCAGACTTTACCTTCTTTGATCTGAGTTAGTTGCTGATGATTATCTATATAATATGTATTTATTAGTGACCCGTGTAAAATACTTAATGTTAGAGCCAGAAAGAATAAAATAACCCCTAAAATATATTTTCGACGCATGGATTCGGGTCTGAGAAATTTATTTAAGTTAGTTTTTTAGTCAGCATTTAGCCGTCAGTTGTCAACTATTATAGAGATGAAAAGTTTGAATTAGTATTAAGAAATCTCTAAAAAATTAAAATTATGGGTAATCAAAGACATGAAATAAACTGAGACTTTAACCGATCAAATTATACAAATTGTCTAGACTGAATTACCAAATTTTTCGTTGATTTTTAGAGCTGAATACTTACGTTTTTTAGAGGAACATATTATTGATGGATATTTGATATAAATATAACAGATACTTAAGGTTTAAAAAGTAGAATATAATAATTATTATACTGAAAAAATAAAAAGTTATAAGTGTTAGGAAACACTTTAACAACTTAACATAAAAGAATAAAAAAGAATCTACTTAATAACTCGAATAAAGACTGTATTTAAATTCAATATAGAGGATAATTTTTAATTTTATTCAAAGTTTTTTTTGCCAGTATTTAAGCATACAGAAGTCTTAATATTGAATTTAGTAGAATAGATGCTCTGAAGTTAAAGCTGATAATATATCTATATAAGTATATCATATTTTGAGTTGTAATATACTTAACATTCATAGATACAACAAAGCAATCAGCGAAAAATATAAAAATCGCTGATTGCTCTTCATAAAGTTGACATATTTTTGCTCGAATTATGGTCTGATAGGTAGTCAATTATCAGACAGTAAAAGGATGAGTTAGTAAAATTGACTCTTACTTATGATTGAAAGCTGCCCAAGTCTTTTGATTAACTATCCCATCAACCTTAATTCCTTGAGATTTTTGAAATTCTTTAACTGCTCCTGTAGTTTTCACTCCAAATACTCCATCAATTGGCCCTGGATTAAAGCCCATTTTTTCCAGACGAATTTGTAAAGTTTTGACTTTAGAACCCTTGTCTCCTTTGGATAATATTTTGTTTACTTTAACTACTTGATTTTGCCTTGGGATTGGTAATTTTTCTCTTTGAATTGTTTGACGAGAGGCAAATGATGGTTGGGCTAAAGCTGTCCAAGTAGCCTCATCAACAATACCTGTGACAGTAAACCCCGCGGACTTTTGAAAAGCTCTTACTGCTTTTGTGGTACGGGCACCAAACACGCTATCTATAACACCTGGGTCAAAACCTCTAGCTTGTAAACGTCTTTGTACTGCCCATACTTCTGCACCTCGAGAACCCTCTGATATATTCTTTTGATTTTTTTGTTTTTGGGGAACACCGGAATAGAAAGGTTTAGAGAATAGTTCAGGTTGAGTAGGTTTACCAGAAAATTTAGAATTTCCTGGAATAAAAGGTCTCAGAAAAGTTTGATTTTTTTGTTTTTGTGGCAATTTACTTTTGATTCTATCTGGTTGACCAAAGATAGAATTATTGGAATTTAATTGACGAATTAAGCTTCTTTCTTTTTCTGTTGTCAAAGATTCTGTTTTATTAGAGGCAATTGCCCTGTTGGGGGTAAAACTAAACAGGGCGACTAAACTTAATAGAGTAGTAATAGTAGGGACACGCATCATAATAATTTTGTTGTGATGATTACTGTTTTTGGCTGAAAACCCTGATTCTTCATCAAATAACTTTCCTGACTTTTGCAATTCAGACTTTAGCTACAATTAGTTAAGGTTAAAAACCCACTATAGCTATATAGTTAATATTATCATCTTCTATAGGTTTTCAATGATATATGAAACAGAATACTAATTTCTCATAACCAGGAAAAATATCTTGAGACATTTTCTATTATTCCCTGTTGTCATTAATCCTAGTTTATATCTCAGCCTATAAATATTATATATGAAACTTTTTGTATATTTTTTTGTAGATTTAGTTATTGTTAATTACTTGAGTTAATCTGATTATCCGGAATGAGTAATTAAATACTTACTTGTTATCACCCCCTAGGTATATCATACCAACTGATAATTTTATCAAACAGGATTTATTGGGAACACCTTAACTGTTAACAGAGAATAGAGATTTATCTTCAATAATTAATAATTAACAATTAATAATTACTTCTTAAGTAGGTAGGTATAATTAAATATTGAAAAAATTGTAGGGGCTAGCTTCATCGAAAGCCTTGAAATTAGTGCAATGCAATGTAGTTTATTTATGCTCACTTACTTATTAAAAATAAGAATATTGGTTGAATTTTTTCAAATTTTAGATGTGAAATAATTCTTTGAAATTACTCTAGAGTCAAAGTTTTTATTTGATAAAAACTTACTTGTAACTTTTAACTGTTTTGAATACGTCTTACATTTTGAGGGAACCTCAGAATTACCCACTCGATGCATGACTTCCGTGAAACGGTATAAATAGGGAGTAATTATTATCAGGATTCCCTATTTGTAGCAAATATTAATCAAAATAAGAGTCAGTCATGCAACCCCTGCCTTTTCAGACAAAATGTTTTTGAAGGGTTGCTCAAACTCTCCGTTACAAAAACAATTTTTTTCTTCTGACTTTTTACTTCTGAGTTCGTTAAAACGGGCAGTATAATAATTTTTTAAGCACAATTAAAATGACTCAATTTTAAGTATCAAGGCTAAATTATTTATGATTTGTTTACTGACTACTCAGTGATATTTTCTATAGTTAGATTTTCTATTTTCTATCTTGGTAGGCTTTTCCTTGAGTCTGCAATTTAGGTGGTATAATATCTCTGTTTGTTACCAATTAAAGTAAGCTGTTTTGCATTTATACCACTTATTTGTTGTGTGTCTCTTTAAAATAAAAACAGTTATTACTTCCGACTTCTGACTTCTGATTTATAACTTGCTAAGACACATTTTAAATTGGTCTTAGCTTATTTCTACTTCCACAAAATCTTGAATTATTAAATCAGTAATCAGCAAAAATATTATAGCAAAAATATTAATCTCAGCTTTATTCCCTATTTTGAACAAACTTTTTATCCCATATTCCGCACGTCAAGTTGTAGCATTGAAAGTAGTATAAAAATCGGGAGATTGGTAAGATTTATACTGTATAGATCCTATTCATTGACCTTTCTGTTGAGTCAAACACCAAGCATAAATACTTGATGGAGTCAGATAATTAGGGTTTACTGAAAAAGAATGAAAGTGTTTACAGATAAAGCTTTTGGCATTTTTAAGTCTGGAAAAAGTGCTCTCGCTTTAGGTTGAAAAGCCCGAAAAAGTTAGTATTAACAGCAAGATTTGGACAGAGAAATTGAGGGATAATTCTTCCGACTGCCTTCTCTAAATTCCTTACTCCTCCTGTCTTCTGTCTTCCCCTCCCAGTTCCCCTCCTGGGAGGGGCGGGGGTGGGTTGGGTTAGGGGTGGGTTGTCTCCTGACTCCTACCCTCACCCACAAGACTTTTTCAGCAAACCCTAATTAGCTATAATCATTCCCTATTGACTATTGACTACTTCCACTTAATACTACATTTTGAAGTGCGGAATGTAAGTTTTATTCAAGCAATAAATTGACTATTGACTACTTCCACTTAATACTACATTTTGAAGTGCGGAATGTAAGTTTTATTCAAGCAATAATTGGAAGTTTAAGATCATATATATTGCTATATTTATCTTGAATGTAACGAATAAACGGGTCAATACTTAGAGGTTTGCCTGTTACCCGATTAATTAGTTCATTTGCGGTATACTTACGACCATGTTGATAAATATTATGTTTCAACCATTTATGCAGAAGAGTAAAATTACCTCGTTCAATACCAAAACTAATTTCAGGGTCAAATTTAACTGAAGCTTCATAAATTTGAGCGGCTATTAAGTTCCCTAGAGTATAGCCTTGAAACATTCCGCCAACCATGTCTCCATACCAATGTACATCTTGCATTACCCCTTCACTATCATTGGCAGGAAAAATACCTAAATCTGTTTTATAACGTTCATTCCAGGCTTCGGGAAGGTCTCGAATAGATAACTTCCCCTCTAACATAGCCAACTCTAAATCAAATCTAATCATCACATGAAGATTGTATGTCACCTCATCAGCATCAGTACGAATGGGCGACTTAGCCACCTTATTAATAGCCCGATAAAATTCGGAAACAGAAATAGGACTAAGTTGTTTGAGGAAAATCCCCTGTAGTTGGGCATAAAAACATTCCCAAAATCCACGACTACGACCCACTATATTTTCCCATAATCTGGATTGGCTTTCATGGATACCACTAGAACTTCCTTCAGCAAGGGGAGTGCCCTCTAATTCCAGAGCAATTCCTTGTTCATAGAGAGCATGGCCTACTTCATGGATGGTACTAAATAGGGCTTCAGTAAAGTTATCTTCATACACACGGGTGGTAATACGAACATCTCCAATAGAAAAGCTAGAGGTAAAGGGATGAGGTGTTTCATCTTGTCGCCCCCGTTGAAAGTCAAACCCAAT
The DNA here is from genome assembly GCF_050015975.1 of Dapis purpurea BLCC-M126. Lineage (NCBI taxonomy): Bacteria > Bacillati > Cyanobacteriota > Cyanophyceae > Oscillatoriales > Microcoleaceae > Dapis > Dapis purpurea. Next base: position 54,722 of record NZ_JBNHER010000309.1, read on the forward strand.
ACGTTCAATAACAGTATGCCCAAACTTTAGTTGTTGTTCTTTTGGATAATGTTGGTACAGACAAGAGTCTTCTATGGGTAGGGCTGAGGTAATAGCTTCAACAATAGGTACTAATTTTTGGCGCAGCTCGTTAAATAGAGGGCGGAGGATGGAGACTGTCATCCCTTCATCTACAAAGTCGATGAGGGGATCGGCAATATGTTTGTAGGGAAAAAAGCTAGCTAATTCTTGGCTCAGATCTAATGTTTTTTCTAAGTACGGTTGTACTAGGGAGAAATCTTTGAGTGATTTGGCTTTAACCCAGGTTTCATAAGATACAGCTTGATGTTGACAGAATTTGGCCATAAATTCTGAGGGGACTCGGATGGCACGTTCATAGTCTCGGCGAGTAACGCGGATTAGACTGGCTTCGGTGGAATCGTAGGGGAGGCTTTTTTCGTAGGGGCGGAGGTCTTCGAGGAGTTGACCTATGGTTGGGTGGGTAAATTTTTCATGGGCAAATTCTTTGAGGGTAGCTATTTGTCGGCCTCTGGCATAAGTTCCTCCAGTGGGCATATAGGTGGTTTGGTCCCAATTTAGTACGCAGGCGGCGACTTCTAAGTCTTGTATTTGGGTAAGACGGTTTTTGAGTTCTAGATATTTAGGTTCACAAAGACTAATAGTTGACATAATGACAATATAATGTTATTTATCGCGAGTTTTATTTAATTTTTTGCTTATTAGGTGGGGTTAAATATATTAAGTTTATGGTAAACTGCATTCTACCTAAATTCAGTATTAAGTATAGGCAAGTTTACATTTTTGATTTTGTTTAGGAATCAGGAGTTAGGAGTTAGGTAGGAGAGCTGTGGGATTGGCGAGGTACAGAATTTTAAAGGTCTTCCGTTAAAATTAACTATTATAGGACTTACGCAGAGACCATGTATGTAGCGCTAAAAACTATAACGTTATAGTTTTTGAACTCTATATATAGTACCTTTGCGTAAGTTCTGTATTATAAAAGTTTTTACAAGTAAATTCTTGATACCAACCTACTTAATTGTCGATAAATGTGAGGGTAAGTTTTCTGTGTGGCGATCGCTTTTCTAGAAGTGAGAAGTCAGAAATAATCTATGAATGAGTTAGAGAATTTATACCGCAACCTATTTGTGTTATGCTTGATAGTTTATTGCTGAGTTTCTTTTCGTCAATTTTAGATATCTAAGGAAGTTAATAAGTATTATAACCATTATTCAGTCAGAAATTTATAAAGCTTCTCAGCAATTTCAGTTTGTGTATTTGATGATAATTTACCAATCTCTCGCCGAATCAAAGAAGTACGAAGAGTAATCATAACATCTAATTTAATCACAGAAGATTTACGCAAACCAGAAAGAGTAAAATCTGGATGATTAGTATCTAATAAAATATGAGTTTCTAGAAATTTAGTAGGAACTTTACTTGTGATAAAAGCTAGAATAATATGATTATATTGCCCCACTGGATTAGTGAGGCAAACAGCAGGACGCACCTTAGTTGATGATAAATCATCAAAAGGAAAAGGTACTAAAACTATTTTGCCTTTAGTAGGTGAAGGGTTTGCCATCTTTTAATGTATATATATCTTCTTCCGGGTCTTTCAGAAAATCAAATACTGGATTTGTAGCTGCTGCGTACAGCCATTCTTGTTCATTTATTTCCTCTGTTTGCCAGTCTAATTCATCTTCAAATTCTTCAAATACTTGGGAAGAATTAAACATGAAAACAAACTTATGCTTAGGCAAAATTAAAGTAGGAAGATAAAGTGGTTCGTTATCCCAATCTTTTTTCTTTTCACCTTTTTCATACATTACCAAAAGTGTCGGAATCTCTGTGTATTGTTCTCTAGGTTTACTTATCCATTTACTTTGTGAAAAACCCGAACCTTGCCAAGGTCTAGGTTTATTTGACAAGTCAAGTCCTAAACCTTTTCTGCCTCGACGGATATTCAGTCTTCCCTTTTTTATACCCTCTACTTTCATTTGTTCTAAAACTTCTTGAATGCGTCTATCTTCCCAAGAAGATCCTTCACATTCACGGCTAGGCATATATTTAAGAATTTCTGCCAAAAAATCTATCTCTACCTCATAATATTCTTCATCACCTTTATATTTATCTAGTAATTTATCCAAATTTTCTGTATTTTTCCTAACTTCTGAAGCTTTCCAAAATGGGTCTCGTGGAAAGATTGCAGAACCTGGTGTAAAAGCAACTATTTCTTTAGGATTAAGCACATTAGAACGAGTTGGTTTTAGTGTTTTCCCAACCCAAACAGGCTTAACTTTAATATTACTTGGATCTTCTCCAATTGCCTGACGCATTCCTTCATCTGCTTCATGGATAGAACCAAAATCTTCTAGTATATGTTCGGGTAAAAATAGCCTCGTTACATCCTTAAGTTGTTGACGATATCCATACATTCTTGCGTGCTGATGAACGGTATCCATTATTTTTTGTTTCGCATCACGTCCGTAGTAAGTTATCATTAATCCCTCTATAGTTACACCCCTCCCCAATCTATTACCACCAATAAGAATATTCATACCTGGATCGTAATTTGGTTGTTTATCTGGATTATTAGCATTAATAACTTTTGCTAATGTACTTTTTACTTGATGTCTAAGCTCTTCTATGAGATTTTCTATAGGCGGTAAATTAGCAGTTTTACTCAATTCTTTATAGGCTTCATTTAACCACTTTTGTGCTTCTTTGTGCTTAGTAGCAGATGATTTTTCTCGAATTGCTTTGTCAAGTTCTATCACGAAGTTGTTGATAATTTTTTCTAGGTTACTATGATTATCTTGCTTATAGCAAATATGAGCCAGAAAAGAATATATTGCATCTTCGTCTCCTGACTGCATTTTATACATTGAACCTAGAAAAAAACAGCACAAAGCTAATCTTAAACCCGGTGGAATATTCCAATTATTTCCAGGATTAATATTCCCTTCCTGTTTTTTCAATTGATTTATTTCTTCAGAATCAACAGTGCAACAATAAGAGCTATTTTTCCTAAAGAATAAATCTCCCCCCATATAACTATCACCCGGTTTCGGAAGTGCAGCACAAAAAACCGGACTGCAAGGATGCCCTAAACTTTGAAGTAATAAACTTTGAGGAGTAGCCGTAATTTGCAAGTAAATATGATTTGCTACTTCTCTTCTAATTTTGCCAATCTTATCAAAAATTGTACTATCTGAAACTATATTTTTTCCCTTTTTAGCTTGCTTTGCCTCATTAGTATTTAAACTAGCATTGTCAGCTTCATCATCAAATATTAGAGTAGGAACATTACTATCTTTAGACAAGTTTAAAACCTGAAGCAAATTGTCTAGATTTTTAGAATTTTTTGTAGATACTAAAACAACACCAGTATCCTTTATATAGGGACTAAATTTACTCTCAGCAAAATCTTGTGGGTGTTTTTTCCAATCTTCCCAATCAAAAACTACAGGTCCTCCTTTTTTGAGTAGATTATTGAAGCGACTAGCAGTTTGTTTTCCCAACCAAGTATTGTCAGATGTTAATACAATAAAACATCTAAAACCATTATCTTGAGCGATCGCTAATGTTGCAATTGTTGTAATTGTTTTTCCGCTTTGAACCCTACCATAAATTAATCCATTAGTACCATAAACTGTTTGACCTTTCTTAGAATTACTAACAGTTCCTGTACCTGTTGCACCAACATCTCCTTCACCAAAATTTTTAGTATATACATCAACACAATTTTGTACAATTTCTAGAGCAGTTTTCTTTAATTGTTGTGCTGCTTTTTCTCCTATTTTTTTTGTCTCCCTTTCCACAATTTTACCGATACAATATCCATCAGTATTGATTAAAATTTTATTCATAACCATTCTTTTTACTTAATAAAATTATACTAGGCCAGTTGTTTTGAGGAACAGTTTGCTGCATCTTTTGTTTACCCAGCCCAGTTACATGATAGCTTCCACGAAGTTGTCTTGACACTGATATATGCTGACTACTAAGTTTGGCATCTGTGTCTAATATACTCCAAAGCAAATCTTCCCGCAGACAGCAAATACCATCTTTATGACATACTAAAACAATAAATACTGATACACCGAAATATTCCTTATGTAAGATATTTAAAGCTAACTCTTCTCCATTGCTAAAAGAGAAAGACCATGAAGATTTAGGTTTTGTTGAAATTTTAAATAGAATAACCGATTTAGTGCTTTTTGTTTCTACAAAATATAGCGCAGAATGCAAATTGGGGAGATGAGTAATAGTAACTTTCTCCCCAAAATTAATTAGTCTGTAGAATGCTGCACCTAGCAAAAATTCTCTATCATTAATCATTGAATGGTTGTATTAGTTTAAATTTTTCTCCTACCTTACCATTCAAATATCTCTCTAAATTTTTACCGAATAATTAATAATTAATAATTAAATAATTCTGGTTTAAAGCCTCTCCTTTTAAGAAAAAAAAGAAATAATATTTCCTTATATTCAATTCCTTTACAGTTTTAAGCAGAGGTAGTTTAATAATTAATACTTAATAATTACATCTAATGAAAACGGATAGGATTGCTTAAAAGGATTTTTTTCCTTTTTTATCCTTTAAAGGAGAGTCTTTAAAACTTATTTTTTCGGTAATTATCAATTATCCATTATCAATTAATGAACTTAACTTTCCAAATTTTGACTCTGATAACTTTCCAACTTTGCTAAAGTTTCTGGAAATATTTTAATATCCAGATTTTCATCTTCCCGTTGAGATAAAGAACGTTTAACTTCCCCTAAATAAAGAGGTTCAGAAACACCTTTTTCTGGATGAATAATAGTTCTAACTCTAATAGTTAATTGATTTTCTCCACCTAAACGACCTAGTGAAAATAAATCTCCTGCAGCTTGCTCTATTGTTGCTGTTAATTCTGATTCTGTAATTGTCGGAGAAACAGCTATTACTGTTTGAGTTCCGCCATTATCATAAACTAATGTATATGGAACCGAACCGGGAATTTCTATGCGGTTAAATAATCCTAAACTTAAGCCAAATAAACCAGCAGTTAAGACTCCCATAAAACCTGTTACTCCCACCAACCTAAATCTAAATCCCCATTTCAAAATAAAGCCGAGAGTTGTCAAAATAAAAAATCCAATTGTAGCAATACCAAACCATTTAGTAGCGATAAGTAATTCTGTAGTCGATAACATTTTTTCGTTGCTGGTTGTCTAGATTTACTTTTTAATTTTATAGTATAGCTTCAAGCATTCAGCATTCAGATCGAGTAAAAATTATTGGTTGTAAAAGATTTAGATTGTATTAATGTTATAAAACTTTTTTGTAGTGCTCTAATTAGACTTTAGAACTTGTAAACTACTCAAACTAAAGTCAGGAACTACTTCTGAGTTTTGAGTTTTCAAACTCAGTCAGGGATTACTTCTAAAATTCTCAATTCTCAATTCTCAATTCTCAATTCACTCTTTTCTACGTACAAGTAAATAAGTTCTCATGCTACCCTTTCCTTTAATCTCAATCATCCCTCGTTCCTGAAATGTATACTTATTAGCTAGACAATTATAAGTATCCTCAGTTACTTGAATAACACCAGGAATGCCATGAGATTCCATACGATGAGCTGTATTTACTGTATCTCCCCACAAGTCATAAGCAAATTTTTTCGTCCCAATAACTCCTGCTTCTACTGCTCCTGTATTAATACCAATGCGAATTTGTAAAGGTTTACCCTGCTTTTGAGAAAATTCCTTGACTTGATTTAACATATCTAAGGCCATTTCCGCGATCGCCTCTGCATGATCCTCCCTCGGGGTTGGTAGTCCACCTACAATCATGTAAGCATCACCAATAGTTTTTATTTTCTCAAGTCCATATTTTTCTGCCAACTCATCAAACCTAGAGAAAATCATGTTTAGTAATTCTACCAGTTCAGCGGGAGATAAATTAGCCGAAATTTTTGTAAACCCAACTAAATCAGCAAATAAAACAGTTACTTCATTAAAACTATCAGCTATAGTTTTTTCTCCCTGTTTTAACCGTTGAGCAATTGGTGCTGGTAAAATATTTAATAGTAAGCTTTCTGACTTTTCTTGTTCCTCAGCTAGTCGCTTTAAATAAGCTTGTTCTTGATCCCGAAGTCTTTTCTTTTCTAGACAAGCGTTAATTCTTGCTTTGAGTAATACTGGATTAAAGGGTTTAGACAAATAATCTTCCGCTCCCAATTCGATGCAACGGACTATACTATCAATGTCGTCCACTGCAGAAATCATTATTACTGGGATATGGCGTAATTTAGGGTCAGCTTTCAGGGTTTCGAGGACTTGATAACCATTCATTTGTGGCATCATAATATCTAGTAGTACCAAATCAAATGGTTCAGTTTTCATCATTTCTAAGGCTTGAAACCCATCAGACGCAGAACTTATCACATGGCCTTGCCTTTTGACTCGCCTAGCCAAAAGGTCACGGTTGACTTGATTATCATCTACAACCAGCACATTGCCATGGTCATGTTTCATTTCGTTGGCTCTTTACCTATAAGATTTTTGATCTTGTCTAATAGTCTGGCAAATTCTACTGGTTTTGTATCATAGTCGTCACATCCAGCATCTAAACATTTTTCTCGGTCTCCTGCCATAGCATGAGCTGTCATTGCTATTACTGGAATATTTTTGGTTTGGGGGTCAGCTTTAATCTTCTGAGTTGCTTGCCAACCGTCTAGTATGGGCAAACTCATATCCATTAGAATTATATCTGGAGCTTCTGATATAGACATATCCACACCCTCAGCACCATCCACAGCAATAACTACTTCAAATTTTTTACGAATGAGACGCCTAGACAACATATCCCGGTTCATCTCATTGTCTTCAACTAAGAGAATCTTAACCATTGTTCTACCTTTTAGTGAGATAATTTTGGGATTTCATCCTTAATATAAATTTTCTCTAACACAGTCATACTCTTTTATCTTTCTGGAAAGAGTGCCAAGTGGTAAGTGGTGTTTATGGTTCTTAATCAATTTATAATTATACATAATTATCATAGGGAAAAATAATTTCTATACCATATTCTAGTCAATCTTTGCTATTTTTAGATCATATTATTTTTGAGACTTAAAATATCTGGATTGATAATTTTCTGATTTGATAAATTTTCTGATGATTATGCTGCCAAATATAGTTTGTTAATCATACTAGCATAGGTTGATTTTATGACGACTAAATCCACAGATTAATCATATAAATTTGATATTTATCAGTTTGTCTAATGAAAATTTATCCGGTCAGGTTGAAACACAATTTAGATTTAAAATAAAGTCTTAAAGATTGGGCGATCGACAATCAAGTTAAGTGTGGTTTTATCCCCACAGCTATTGGTACTCTGAAGCAAGCTGCAATTTGATTTGCTAACCAAGAAAGAAGTAATATTTTGTATGATAAATTTGAGATTATTTCTCTGAATGGAACGGTTGCTTGTAGTGGTGTTCATCTACATATTCTCATTTCTAATGGAGAGGGTAAAACTATTGGTGGTCATCTAGATTATGGTTGTATTATTTATACAACTGTTGAAATTGTTATTGGTACAACTAAAGCATGGAGATTTGCTAGAAACTTAGACCCGAAAACTAGCTATAGTGAGTTAGAAATTTTCTCATTTAGGGACTGCTAAAACAGCCTTATAGGTGAAGCCAAGAAATGGGCAATAAGCAATAGTTTTACTATTATTTTTCTGAATTCTTCCCTCACATTTTGGGGGAAATTTCAGATTCTTGACCTAAATTTAGTCTATATTGGTTTTGTAGAAAATTTCTTTGAAACAACTAATACCGGAAATATTTTTTGGCAAAAGAGGTCAGAATATTTTCCTAAAAATCAATTAAGATACAGGTAATAGGGGTAATAGTTTCATGATTTTTATCTATATTTTTGATTCTTTCACGCTTCATTTATAGTAGCTATAAAATCAAAAATTAAGAGGTTAAAGATGGTGGATTATGATCTCCATTGTTTGTAACTATCGATTGGATCTTTTCTGCTTCTAACTTAGGTTTTAAATATAAATTTTCTACCAAAGCAGCACTACCAGCAAACCAAGGTGGAACAATCAAAGCACCAATAATTCCTAATAACTGAATCCCTACTAAAACTGATAGTAATTGATACAAAGGATGTACCCCAACTGAAGAACCTACCAATAAAGGATCGAGTACATAAGTCTCCACATTTTGGATAATATAGTACAAAATTATTACCCATAAAAACAACCATCCCCCCTTAGCAATAGCAACAATTAGGGCTGGAATTGCACCGAGAATTGGACCTATAAAAGGAATCAGGTTTGTCACAGCAGCTATTGCTCCTAAACCTAGGGAAAAATCTTGCAATCCTAAAAATCCTAAACCAGTGGTTGTTGCTACACCTAAAATAGCAGAAACTATAATTCTGCCTCTAATATAACCTCCCATTCTTTGAGTAACAGGAAGAACTTGATGTTCTAGACGTTTATCCCAAGGTTGAGGAAAAAGCTTTACTATACTGGTAATTAAAGTTTTACTATCAGATACCATATAACCTGAAATAAATAAAGCCAATATTAAACTAACTACGCCTCCCAATACACCTTTAGTTAAACTATAAGAACGTAGTAATAATTGTTGACTAGAACGAATTACCCAACTTGTGACAGACTTAGTATCAAAAAGTTGATTAATCCAATCAGGGGGATTTTGAATTAAGGAACTAACAAAATCTTCAAAATTATCGCTAATACTCTCAGAAAATAATGGTAACTGACGTAAAAGTCTTTCAATTTGCTCGAAAACTGGCGGACCAATAGTTAATATTACACCGATCAATCCACAAATGAGAGTTAAATAGACGATAATTACCCCTAACCAACGAGGTAATCTAATTCTTTCTGTTAAATTTACTAATGGTGAAATTGATGCAGCTAAAACTACCGCAACCATCAAAAGTACGATGAGACCTCGCACTTGCCATAAAATAATCAGTAGTAAAAAACTGCTAATAATTAATACTAGGTTAGATACAGAAATAGAAATCCTTTGTTCAGGTTTCATAGGAAATACTGGAATAAGTTATAAGTTAAAATTTATATTAGCAGGTTTGATATATACATCTATAATCAATTTTATTTGAATTGTGAGAGATTGTATATTTTTAGGGAATAGGGAAGAACAAAAAAACTAGATATTATTTTCTAGACTTTTAAGGAATAGTCAAATTTTCACATATAATTCCTGATTGTTATAGTGGTTATAAACTTGATGAAATATAGATGAATTTGTAGAGTTTTCAAGTATGAGAAATATCTGAATTAGAATCAGAGAGCTTGAAATTAAAATTACTAATAAATTCTTCCCCATATAAAAGTTAGTAGTATCTTTTTACTCAAATTATCGTCATTCATTTATTTGCTAACCTTTATAATATGTTTCTCAGCTAACTGATGTAGGATTGTTTTAAAATCCTCTCCTATATTAGCTTTGCACAGATTTTTTTCCATAAAAACTATAAAATAAAATTATACCAATTTAATAAATGTTTGCTACAAATAGGTAGGAGATTTCTAGTTTTCAGGAGTCAGGAGTCAGAATAAATAGTTTAAATCTCATTTTTTAGGGTAAATATTTCCTTTTACTTTTAGTTCTTGGCAACATTATGTTGCAAAATATTTTAACTATCCCGATCTTTATTATTCGTAAAATCATTTTTTCATGGATGATATTATGACAGTTTTTCCCAAAAAAAATTTATACTAATCAGGTATAGAAATCCTCGGCAAGGTTGTAATATTTTGCTTATAGGAGCGATTTCGTTCCGAATTCTATCGCAAACGCACAATTAGGAGCATGACAAACGGAAATCGCACCTACAGGAGTCATAATTTTCAAGGTTAAGGGATAAAATTAACTATTATTAAAACTGTCACGACTCATGCGCAGATTGCTATATATTAAGCAAGCACTCAAGAAAAAAAAATTAATCATCAGCAATAAACTTGTAAAATTTGTCTATTAATCACAAGAAGTTTTCCCGGGAAGTCACAGGAACTTTCCCGGATGGTGAGTTAGAGTTTAATACTAATTTGTATTGCCTATTCACTCAAGTCATAAAACTTTTTACCAATGGATAATTGAGAATTAATCAATTCAGTTTAAAGCCTTCTATTTTAAGGATAAAACAAGAAAGCAGATTTACTTATCTTCAATCCTATTGATTTTAACCAGAGGTAATTATCTATTATCAATTAATAAACTGATTAACCCCAAGACTGTTATCATCTTAAACTGGTAATGGTTGAAAATCAGTTATTTTCTCAGAAAAAATCAGGTGGGTTGTAAATACCTTTCCCCTAAAAAGAGATAATAGTAGTATCTTTAATGTTCCCTATTCCCTACCTGTACTATTAAACCCAATATCTCCTTAATTCCGATGCCAATGTGTTATGCCACCTGGTTGATCTATTAGTTTAATGCCTTGATTTTGCAGTTCGTTTCTAATGCTGTCTGCTTCAGCATAATTTTTGGCTTTTTTTGCCTCTAAACGTTGCTGAATTAAAGACTCAATTTCATCATCACTTAAACCTCCAGATTCACTTCTAATTTGTTCATCTATTTGAACCTCTAAACCTAATACTTGTGACAACTTTACCAGAGTTACCCATTGTTTTTGTAGATCTTCTAAAGATGTTTTAGTTTGACCTTCATGTACTAGAATATTACCCTCTCGACGTAACTCTTTCGCTAATTCAAATAAAACAGCTAAAGCACCTGGAGTGTTAATATCATCATCCATTGCTTTCTGAAATTTTTCTACCTGAAAAGTCAATAACTTTGTCTGTTCAGATAAGATTTTTTCTGGCATTTCCCATCCTAATTTAGAACCATGTTGCTGGGGAAATAATATACCCTCCTTAATCGTATTCCAACCATTTTCAGCAGAAGCGATCGCCTCTTCAGTAAAATCAATAGGTTTCCGATATTGAGCAGTTAAAACAAACATTCTTACAGCCATTGGGTCTACAGGTCGATCCAATAAATCCCGAATTGTGGTAAAATTTCCCAATGACTTTGACATTTTTTCTCCATTAATAGTCACAAAGCCATTATGGAGCCAATATCTTACATAAGGTTTTCCCGTAGCAGCTTCCGACTGAGCAATTTCATTTTCATGGTGAGGAAAAATTAAGTCTGCTCCCCCAGTATGAATATCTATAGTTTCCCCCAAACAATCTCTTACCATTGCCGAACATTCAATATGCCAACCTGGCCTTCCTTGGCCCCAGGGAGACTCCCATGCAGGTTCCCCAGTTTTTGCTGCTTTCCATAAGGCAAAATCAAATGGATCTTTCTTTTTAGCAGTCTCTAAATCTTCTGACTCTACTCTACCACTTGCGCCAGCTTGCATTTCTTCCAAACGACGGCCTGAAAGTTTCCCATATTCTGAAAATTTCCGCACCTGATAATAAACATCCCCTCCAGAAGGGTAAGCAAAACCCTTTTTTTCTAAATCCTGGATTAACTGTTTAATCCCATCTATTGTCTGAGTGGCCCGAGGATATTCGTCTGCTTCTAAAATATTTAAGCGCTTCATATCCTTAAAGTATTCCTCAGTGAAACGTTCGGCCACCACCTCCATCGAACTTCCTGTTTCTCTAGCCCGATTGAGAATTTTATCATCTATATCAGTAAAATTTTGCACATAGCGTACCTGATAACCCTGCCACATTAGATATCGGCGGATTGTATCCCATACAATATAAGAACGGGCATGACCTAAGTGGCAATAGTCGTATACTGTAACACCACAAGTATACATTTTGATTTTGCCTGGTTCTAGGGATTCAAAGTTTTCTTCTTGACTAGTCAGTGAATTGTACAGTTTTAGGGTCATAAAGTAATTTCAGCCAGTTTCTTCCAATCTTATATTATAAGGAGAATAGCTTTTTTTTTACCTTTTGCCATTAGACCCGAAAATAATCAAACTTCTGCTATAACTATTTTGTGAAGAGTGATTCTGTTATGTTTCAGATATTTAATTTATAAAGTCTACATTTTGGAAATACTTAGCAGATATCTCTAATAATTAATCTTAAACCCTCGTAATACCTAGGCAAATACTAAGTTGCCGCAGATGTCTAGTTTTAGAAATTAGCCAAAACATAAGCTGAGAAATAGTTTAAAAAGAACCATTCATTAATTGATAATTGATAATGGATAATTGATAATTACCTCTGGTTAAAAC
>NZ_JBNHER010000310.1:0-9283 GCF_050015975.1 Dapis purpurea BLCC-M126
TGCTCTTGAATGAAGATGAAAATTTTTTTTATACCGAATTAAGCGGATTTGATATCATATAAAATTACATCAGATATTTGTAACAAAATACTAACAATAATGGACAATGAACAATAATTATCAAGTCTGGAAAACGGCAGAACTTTCACAAAAATATCTTTCTGGTGTCAGGAGTGCCATTCCTTTAGCTACTGAACAAATTGAGATTATCTTGAGAATTATTCAGACAACTAAATCCCAAGTAAATAACTTTTTAGACTTAGGTTGTGGTGATGGTATTTTAGGTCAGGCAATTCTCAGTCAATACCCTAATTCTCAAGGAGTATTTTTAGATTTTTCAGAAGCAATGATTGAAGCTGCAAAAAGCAAGGTTGCCGATAATTATCAAGGTAATTTTGAATTTATTACTCAAGACTATAGTCTACCGGAATGGATAAATAAAGTTCACCGAAAAGCACCATTTGATGTAGTTGTGTCAGGATTTTCAATTCATCATCAACCAGACAGCAGAAAACAAGAAATCTATCAAGAAATTTACCAATTATTAAAGCCAGGAGGATTATTTCTGAATTTGGAACACGTTGCCTCACCATCTAAATTAATTGGGCAGTTATTTGATGAATTATTTGTTGATTCTCTCTATACTTTTCATCAAAGTCAAAACACAAATAAATCCAGAGCAGAAATTCATCAGCAATATTATAACCGCCCAGATAAAAAAGCAAATATTCTTGCTCCTGTAGAAACTCAATGTGATTGGTTACGAGAGATAGGTTTTATTCATGTTGACTGTTTTCTGAAGTTGTTTGAAATTGCTTTATTTGGTGGTATTAAACCAGAATTAAAAGTATAAATGTAGTAATTTTCTTGTTAATTTTAAATCTCAAACTTGAAAATCTTTTGGTGGATTTTTCAAAGTATATATCTGAGTTTCTGTAGCGATCGCCTGTCGTAAATTCAAAGGCAGTCGCGACATACCCAATAAAGAAATACCATCCATAAGTTGAAAACCACCTATAGTTTTCTCTGCCAATAAACTGTCTACTTTTTCTGGGTTCACTTTAGGAGAAAATTCTTTGTCAGAAGCAACAACAAACCCTAACGGACATCCATAACTGCTAGAATAAGGCATAAAAGAATGAACATAACTAAACACAGTTTGTAAAGTTTTAACTACACGGACATGAAGATACATTTCAGCAGGAGAAATTGAACCTGCTTGTATTATAAATGAACCATCAACAGATAAAATTCGGCGAATTTTTTTAAAGTATTCCTGAGTAAATAAAGGAAAAGATGGACCCGACTCAATAGGATCTGTTAGGTCAGAAATAATTACATCCCAAGTTTCTGAAGTAGACTCTAAAAAATTCTGAGCATCATCAATAATTAATTCTACACGTGGGTCTTCAAAAACATTCTGATGCATTTCCGGCAAATACTTTTTGCAAGCTTCTACAACTTCCCCATCTATATCAACCATAACTACTTTCTCAACAGTTTTCCAACGTAATACTTCTCGTATTGTTGCTCCTTCTCCTCCTCCAAATATTAAGACTTTGCGTGGAGACCCATGAAAAATCATAGGTGGATGTACTAAACTTTCATGGTAGAGAAATTCATCTTGGGTGCAAGACTGCCACTTACCATCTAATATTAAAGCTTTACCATAAACACCTTCGACTATATACATTTTCTGATACTTGGTTTTTTGATAAATAAGAACTTTATCAATACCATGTTTATAAATATCCCAGGGTGTAATTTGTTCAGCGAAAAACAAATCTGTATTAAGATTAGCACCTGCCATTGATTATTTTCCTCCAGATCGGTATTTAATTATAGCATTTTGAAGAGGGAATAAGGATAAAAGAAAACTGTCTGAATAATTTTTTGCAGTAGTTTCCTACTTGATGAAGTACATATATTCATGGTTTTAGGGAGTAGAAAAGATCGGTGGGAGAATAGTGAACCAGGAAAAAATATTTACCCCACTAATTTTACCACATTAATCTGGAATCTCCTTTGATAATTGATAATCAATAATTGATAATTACCTCTCCCTAAAAGGGAGAGGTAAGAGGCGGTAGGGACAATTTTTTCTTCTCTTGGTCGATTGGATATGGCGTTTAGCGCTCTACAAGAGCGGGTCTCCCGAAGAACGCAGAGCCGCTCCGCTTTTCAGGCGACAGCCGAAGTGCGAAGTTGTGCGCTAGCTAAACGCCATCCCATCCTACGGAATTCTCCGCAAACGACCGGTTGTTCCTCCTTTAAAGGAGAGGCTTTAAATCTTAATTATTTGGTAACAAATGCTAATATAATTTTGAAGCAAAGATCAAGAGATATTTCAATTTCCAGATGCTCTTTTTCCTATCCAACCAAGAAAGATTATATTTTTTCTATTGCTGGTATTAAATATTGAGTTAAGGTAAAAGCATCTACTCCTAATTCTGTTCGTTCTTTTACTGCTAATATTGCTGCTTGAGCGTGCCACCAAACGGCTGTTTTTACAGCTTCGAGTGGTATAATTTTAGTTGAACTAATAGCTAATAAACCTCCGACTAATCCTGTAAGTACGTCGCCACTTCCCCCTCTTGCTAATGCGGGAGTGCTTTCTGGATTTATCAATATTTTTTGACTATTGGCAATAATTGTTTTTGCTCCTTTTAAAACTACTATAAGGTTGCTATTTTCAGCAACTTTTTGAGCTGCTAATATCCGATTATTTAGTTGATTTGCTAAGTTAGGAAATAAACGTTTAAATTCTCCTAAGTGAGGAGTAATAATTGTTGGTGCTTGACGTTGACTTACTAAAGAGTTATTTACTAAATTTCCACAAATATTTAAACCATCAGCATCTAAAACTAGAGGACAATTTACAGATAATACTTTTTCTATTATAGATTTAGGTTCTGTGGTTAAACCAGGTCCGCAGGCAATGGCGTCAAATTTACTTAAATCTATATCTTTTGGTAATTGTTTTATTGCTCCAGTTTCTGTTTCAGGGCAACCAATAATTAGTGCTTCTGGTAAGTGATTATTTAGTATAGGTTTAATTGATTCTGGTACGGCAATTGATAACATTCCCACACCTGTTGCTCTGGCGGCTAATCCTGTTAAAATTGCTGCTCCAGTATAAGGATGGGAACCTGTAATTAATAATAAATTACCATTTTTATATTTATGGGTTGCTGGGGGACGAGATAAGGGTAGATTTGCTGTGGCAGATGTTTTTGTAATTCTCTCAATTGCGGGAAATTCTCCTAAAATTGCTGTAATATCTGCCAGGGGAATATCAAAGTCAATTAGTTCAGATTTACCAATATATTCTAGAGCTTGGTCTTGTAAAAATGCTTGTTTCCACAGACCTAAACAAAATGTGTGGGTAGCACAAATAGCTGTTCCTAAAACTTCTCCTGTATCTGTATGTATTCCAGAAGGTAAGTCAATGCTAAATATTTGTTTTTGCCAACTATTAATTTGATTGATATCTTCAGCTAAATTTCCAGAAATTTTCCGTTCTAAACCAAAGCCAAATAAACCATCTATGAGTAAGTCGCAATTTTTGAGCAGGGAAATATTTTCGACAAAATCAACTCCTAAAGATTGGAGATATTTTGCATGAGAATTTGTTAGTTCTTTCAGTTTAGTAATAGGACGGTAGACTATTATTTCATAACCTTGAAAATATAATTCTCTGGCTATAACTAAAGCATCACCGCCATTATGACCAGGACCTACTAATACACCTATTTGACTAATATTAGGATTTAATAATCCTTGGATTTTTCGTGTTACTAATCCGGCGACTTTTTCCATTAATGCTGGTACAGGCATTCCAGCAATAAATATGCGTTCTTCTATTTGTCGCATTTGTGCAGCAGTAACTACAAATCTAGGGAGTAGGGAGCAGGGAGTAGGGAGTAGGGAATCGGGAGTAGGGAAATTAGCCATAATATATTTTTTCTAGGGAGTAGGGGAATTACCAATAAATAATTGATAATTTATAGATATAGATATAGCAATCCGAGCTTATTTATGTATAAAAATCTTACTGTTTTTGGGGCATAGGCTTAGAAATAATAGGCAATTGGTAATAATTTTGGAATTTATTTCTAGTTTTTGAATTTTCACAAAATAAGTGCGGATTCTTATAGTTAAAAACATTACTGAAACTTATTTATTAATTAATAACTGAAGTCTTGAATAAGTACAACATTATTTCCATTTTTTTACAGCATATTTCAGGCAAATGATGTAGAGGGTAAATGGTTAAAATCTTGTAGTGCGGGCATCTTGCCCGCGTGGGTATACCTCATAACAATGGTGTAGTTCTTTACTTCTTCTTCCTGCTTCCTCCTTTCTCCTTCCTTCTTCCTTTCTAACGACCAAAGTAAATAGCTACATTAATAAACCCTGAATCTAATAAATAGCGTTGCCATTTTTCTGCAGTTTCTCTATTTTCAAAAGGTCCTATAGCTACATTTTCTGGTGTTTCAGTTACCTGAATACCTCTATCAGGAACTCCCAATAATCCCAATTTATATGTGATTAGAGCCAAATCTTTTGACTGAGTAGGGATGAGTAAATAATAAGATTCTGTATTACTAAGTCCATAAGCTATTAAATGTCTAACTGGAGGATATACATTACGAGCTAAGGTTGTAGGTCTTAGAGGAGCACCAAATGGTTCACCAGGGTCACGCGTTGATAATTCTCCATTAATGCCTTTTTTTTCTAAATAATCTAACAAATCTAAAGCAAAAAATAACTTAGAAAAGCTCCCGACTTGAATAACTCTTGCGGCTCCAAAAGAGCGAAATACTGCTCTTGGTTCAACTTGCTGCCGAATAATTCCTAACAAAATTGGACTTTCTGACTCAATATAAACAACATATCGTAAATTGGGAAATGGACTTGGTTCGATAGGATTAAATATTGGTTCTTGTGGTTGAGTTGAAGGTGTTATAGTTGATGGTGGTAATTTTTCCAGAGGTCTTGGTTCACTAGGAATTTCTGTTATGAGTAGTTCGTTTTTTGATGTGTTGTTGTTAGGAATAAAAATTGTGTTTTGGCTTTGATTTTGATTGTTAGATAGGGTTTTACTTTTGATGACTTGTCCCAGGGATAAAGTCTGGTAACTTAGAGCTAAAAATCCTCCGAATATAATTGATAATAATGACATTTTTGAATTTTTGTAGTATGATATTACAGAAGATTGATTTAGCATGGTTACTTACTCCGATAAATGATGATTTTAAAAGAAAGTCAAAAGTCAAAAGTCAAAAGTCAAAAGTAAGAAAAAAGAAATAAATGTTGTTTAAGAGTATACCTATTCAGGTTTATTTTCATAGGAAGTAGCAAATACGATAACTGTATAAGCAAATTTCATTTATAGAAAAGAAGAAAAAGAACTGTAACTAAGTAACTTGATAAATGCTATATATATTGATTTAGATATCTTACCTGTGCCCTGTTCCCAACTTCTGTAAAAAATTGATTATCAAAAGAAACTAGAAAAAAGAAGGTAGAAAAAAAATCTATAATTCAAAATAAATACATATAGTTTTGATTTTATAAACTAAAATCCAATGAATAAAATTATAGTCGGTCTTTCTGGTGGAGTTGATAGTTCCACAGCAGCAGCGATATTGCATCATCAAGGATATCAAGTTGAGGGCTTAACTCTTTGGTTAATGAAAGGAAAAGGTCAATGTTGTTCCGATGGAATGGTTGATGCTGCCTATATTTGTGAACAATTGGGTATTTCCCATCATATTGTCGATACTCGTGATTTATTTCAAGCAAATATTGTTGATTATTTAGTAACAGGTTACAGTGCCGGAATTACTCCACTGCCTTGCTCTCAATGTAATAAAACTGTTAAATTTGGCCCTATGTTGGCTTATGGCCGTGAAAAATTAGGTATTGACAAAATTGCCACGGGGCATTATGCACGAATTGATTATGATTCAGAAAGCGATCGCTTTCTATTAAAACGTGCGGTTGACCGAAACAAAGACCAGTCTTATTTTCTGTATGATTTAACACAGGACTTACTAGCAGGTTCAGTATTTCCTCTAGGAGAAATGGTCAAGAGTGAAACCCGACGTATTGCAGCCGAATATCGTTTGAAAACTGCTGATAAACCAGAAAGTCAGGATTTATGTCTGGTAGAAGCCAGTGGTTCGATGCGAGAATTTTTGGATAAATATATTACTCCCCATCAAGGTGAAATAGTTGATCGAGAAGGGCGAGTATTAGGAAACCATGATGGTGTCCATCATTATACTATTGGCCAAAGAAAAGGTTTGGGAGTTTCTGCTTCTCATCCTTTATATGTGATTGACTTAGACCCAGTGATGAATCGGGTGGTGGTCGGCGATCGCGACAGTGCGGCCAAAATGGAGTCTACTGTGAAGTTGGTTAACTGGGTTTCTATTGCCCCACCAACTACGCCAATACGGGCAGAAGTGCAAGTGAGATATCGTAGTTTACCTGTAGCTGCAAATATTATTCCTTTGGGAATTAATGAAGAGAAACCCCAAGATGGTTTTCGAGTTAAGTTAATGTTTGAAGAAGCAGTTTTTGGTATAACTCCCGGTCAAGCCGCTGTTTGGTATGAGGGAGATATTTTGTTAGGTGGAGGGATAATTAATAATTAATAATTAATAATGGATAATTGATAATGAATAGTGGAGCATTAAAACTCTCTCTAATTATCAATTATTCATTGGTAAGTGTTAGTTTTTAGTCTGGATTTTAGTTGATTATTTATGAATTTAGAATTGAGAATTCAGAATTATTAAATTAAGGAATTGTAGCGGTTTTCCAGAAATGTTGAATACAAAACTTCTGCCTTCTACCTTGAAGCCAAAATCTCTGTAATTTACATTAATGAAAACTGCTATAATTCCTAATAACTGCCTAAGTCCTAATTATATCAAATCTGGATAATTACTATACCCAAGTCATTGCGAGGCGACGGTAAATAACTGAAACTTTTGGGAAAATCATTAATACTAGCCGAAGCAATCTCTATGGTATCTATGAGATTGCTTCGGGAGGAATTATGGTCAAACCAAGAATCTAATTTTTTCCCATCCCCCCTCGCAATGACAAGTTGGTGTTTATTTGTAGAACTACGCCAATAGGTTAAAATATAAAATTATCAAACTTAGTCAGAGATTACTTCTCAATTCTCAATTCTCAATTCCCATCTCTCTCCAATCTCCAGACGGAATAAACGACGCCCAATAATAAGGATGTTGATATTCCTCTGTTGCCAATATCTCTAACTGAGTCTGTCGTAACGCTTCCGATCGCCCCTCATTATTCAATACCCGCTGATAATATTTCACCATCAAATCTTTTGTAGCAAAATCATCCACCTGCCACAAACTAATTACCTGACTTTCACTACCCGCAAGAGATAACGCTCGACGCAAACCATAAACTCCCTCTCCCACATTTATGTCTCCGACTCCTGTATCGCAAGCAGACAATACTACCAATTTCGTACCACCCAAACTCAAATTAGCAATTTCTAAAGCCGTCATTACTCCATCTTCATCACCGCTTTCACGAGGATTAAATCCTGCTAAAGCTATACCTGAACGTAACAGTGGGTTTTCTAATTTATTGGATGGTGCTTGGGGAAGGGAAGTATTAAAACCACCTCCCAAAGTTGGGGGTGCAACTTCTTTTAAATCTTCGAGAAAGAAACCGTGGGTAGCAATATGGAGTATTTCAGGAGCATTGACTTGTTTAATAGCATTTTCTGTAGCATTCGACTCAGTTAACAGAGTCACTTTTGATAACATCGGCGCAATAGCTTCCACTTCTGCTTTCGTTCCTTGTAACGCTCCAAAACTTAAGTTTTCCGGAGCAAATAAAAAACTGCCTAAATCTCTAGTAGGTTTTTTATTACCACGTTTATTATTAGCAACGAGTCGAGCGGAATTGGGGTTGCCTGGGGTGTCGTATTCGGGGTTGGCAACTAATACAGGTGGTTGTTTCGACGGGAAGTCAATTTTAAGTTTGATTAAGTCGCGTCCGGTGGTGAGGTAGGTAATATTATAGTTTTCGATTAAATATTGATTGTTTTCATCCACCAGAGCAGCAAAGGGAATGAGGTTGAGTTGGGAGTCTGGAGATAACAGGATGTGTTTTGCATTGCCTAACTTTTGGCGGATGGGTTCCATTACTTGTTGCTCTAAAGTACGAGCAACTTCTTGGATGGAACTATTGGGTTGTGATAAATTATTGCGAAATTCATTGATGGTGTTATTTATGGGTTCTGCTGCTCCCAGAGCTAGCCATTGAGGTGCGCCTATGGAATGGAGGATGTAAGCTGCGTAGTGGGGTTGTTTAAATTTATCAGCTTTGGCATTGAAAGGTTTGTACTGAATAATTTCTACCAATGCTGCATTAGCAGGGATTAACTCTTGTATCCTTTCAATAGTTACTGGTTTAGTTGTCTGAGCAAATGCTGCACTAACCAGAGAAAGGTCAACTTCTAATTTCTCTGCTTTACCTTTGAGGGTAGCGACTTGTTGGCGATATTGTTCTGGTGCGATATTTTCCGGTTTGTTGTAGATGAGGGCAGCTAGTTGGGTGCGAGTGGTTGCCAGGTCGTCGAGGAGTTTTTCATTTTCTGGAGTGAGGTTGTCGCGGATGGTTTGGAGGGAGTTGATGGTGGAGTCGAGGATGCGACCTTTGCGCCGGAGGATGGTGGTGAGGGCGAGGTTGGCTGCGTCTGGGTTTGTGGGTGCATCTTGGAGGTGTAGAGATATTGTTCGGTGAGTTGTTCCTGAGAGATAGCTCATTGAGGCTTGTTTTTGGCTTTCCGAACCTGTAGCGAGGAAAGTAGTGAGGGTGGTTTCTTCTACTTCCATTGCCTGGGTAAGATATTCAATGGCACTGGTTGTATTTCCTTGAGCAAGGTACAGTACTGACAGGTTATTGAGGCTTAGAGCAACCTTTGGATGGTCTGCTCCTAATGCTTTCTCATATATTGCTCTTGACCTTTGGTATAGGGGTAAAGCTTCTGTGTACTTTCCTTGCTCATGGTACAGTGATGCCATATTGTTGAGGCTGCTGGCAACGTCTGAATGGTCTGCTCCTAATGCTTTTTCTCTGATTGCCAGAGACTGTTCGTGTAGGGGTAAAGCTTCTGTGTACTTTCCTTGCTCACGGTACAGTTCTGCCTGGTTATTGAGGTTAGTGGCAACCTTTGGATGGTCTGCTCCTAATGCTTTCTCATATATTGCTCTTGACCTTT
>NZ_JBNHER010000311.1:0-7265 GCF_050015975.1 Dapis purpurea BLCC-M126
AGGAGTAATGAGTCAGTATCATTGTGGTTTATTAATATGAAAACCGCTGTAAGGGAAAATTAAAATATGATTTTTCCCTGTTGCATCTCTTTTTACTGTAACCATCTTTGATCAAATTGGTATAAGTTAACAGAATAAACAATGCTTAATAAACTCAAACTATTATCCCTAACTGTTGTTATTAATATTTTTCTCTTGATACTGTTTTATAGAAATTAAAAGTAAGATTTTATAGACTATAAACTTCTACAAGAAACTAATTTAATATAATTATTTTACATCTTATGATTTAATTTTATTATATGAGTTTTGGTAACTGTTAAAATGGAGTTGATATAATAATAAAAGTTCAATTCAATTCAATTCAGATTAATAGTAAATCTTGAGATTTTCTATGCAAAGACCAATTGGTATCGATCTATTTGCAGGTGCAGGAGGTATGACCCTTGGGTTTGAACAAGCAGGGTTTGATATACCTATTTCCGTAGAATTAGACCCTATTCACTGTGCTACTCATCAATTCAATTTTCCTTTGTGGCAAATATTATGTCGTAATGTTGTCGATCTAACAGGGGATGAAATTAGAGAGAAATTAAATATTCCAAATAAAGAAATTGATGTAATTTTTGGTGGTCCTCCATGTCAAGGATTTTCTACTATAGGAAAACGTGCTTTAGACGATCCCCGTAATGAACTTATCTCTCATTTTTTGCGTCTAGTTTTGGAATTAAAACCCAAATATTTTGTCATCGAAAATGTTAAAGGTTTAACTGTAGGAAAACACAAATTTTTCCTAGAAGAAGTCATCAATAAATTCTCTCAAAATGGTTATCAAGTACAACCTTACCAAGTTTTAAATGCTGTTAATTATGGTGTGCCCCAACATCGGGAAAGATTATTTTTGCTAGGATGTCAAAATGGTTTAACACTACCAAATTATCCTCAAATTCAAACAGATAAAAAATCAGAAAACTATATAACTGTCTGGGATGCAATAGGGGATTTACCAGAAGTAGAAAATTATCCAGAATTATTAGAAATAGATTGGGTAAAAGCAGAGAATGATTATGGTAAACCAAGTAAATATGCAAAAAAACTGCGTAGTTTTAGACGTTTGAATAATGATTATTCTTATAAACGTGAATACGATCGGACAATATTAACCTCTAGTTTACGCACAAGACATACACCAAAATCGATAGCAAGATTTAGTGCGACAGCTCCCGGAAAAATTGAACCAGTAAGTCACTTTTATAGACTTAATCCTAACGGTATTTGTAATACACTTAGAGCAGGAACACCAAGTAGTAGAGGTGCGTATACTTCTCCTAGACCAATACATCCATTTATACCTAGATGTATCACAGTTAGAGAAGCAGCAAGACTACATTCATATCCTGATTGGTTTAGATTTCATATTACAAAATGGCATGGTTTTAGACAAGTTGGTAATTCAGTTCCACCGCTATTAGCAAAAGCAGTTGCTCAAGAAATTATTCATGCTTTAAATATTAAACTACCTAAACCTAAAAGGAAAAAATATAAGTTAGAAAAATTAGAAAATTTAGAGCTTAATATGTCTATAGCTGCCGATCTATATGGTGTTGATCGGCATACTATTGCATCAAGAATGAGAAAATAAAAATTAAATAATTAATTGACAATTAATTCTTGGGTTTATCAGTATACTAGCTAATCAAAAAACAACTATGACAAATAAAGATTATGAAAAAATAATAGCATCTTTATTTATAGAATTGTTTACAAAATAGCAAAATTGATTGATGATGAATCTTAGAGGAGGAAGTTCTTGTCCTACTGCTGTCTAGTACCTATTAAAATTTATTTTCATCTTCCCATACACAGCCAGATATTAATCAAAACCTATTTGTGTAGTATCCTCATTGTCAAAGGAATCTTGAGAAAAATTTTTATTAGTTACAAATATTTCTTTCTTAGATAACTCATCTTTTTGATCCGCAAATTCAGAAGCTAATTCTTGAGTCCAAATTTTAATTTTAGGTCCAGCACTACCCAATCTAATAATCATCTCATTTGCTAGTAATATTTGAATAATTGGTTCATCATTTATATAAGTACCATTAACACCAAAATTGATGATAATCCAACCAGATGAATCTTCCCAAATTTCTGCATGATAACGAGAAACTATAGCACTGTAAATTATGACATCATTATCACTTGCTCTGCCTATACGAATTAATGATTTTGACTCCCAACTCCAATGTTGAACAGGAACTAATTGAGTTGGATGTAATAAAGCTAAACTAATCACTTATTATAATTATTCAATATATTTATAAGAATTTTAATATTTTAGGGGATAGCGATTACTGGGAATATAGAACAGATATTAAATTGTACCTCAGAATCCTCAAAATATCTGTAATTATAGCTATTTTTATCGATCATTTATATTTTTATCTCTCTCATATTTTGAGGAATTAAAAATTTTTATTCCTTGAGACTTTACTCCATCAATTTTTTCCTTAGCTTCTATTGTTACTTGTTGAATTTTGGTAGAAAATTCATCCGTAGTTGCCTGAGTTTTTCTATTTTTTTTCTCTTTAGATTGAGTTCGGAAATCTTCTACTTTTTGTTGAGCTTGTTCTGTGACTACTTGGGCTTTTTCTTGAGCTTGTTTTTTCACAACTTTAGCTCTTTGTTTAAATCCTAGAGCTAATTTTTTTGCCTCACCTCGTGCTATATCAATATGTTCTCTAGTTTTGACTAAATCTGCTTTTAAAAAATTCTGAAGTAAACCTAGTTTTTCCACAACCCCTCCAGTATAAAATTGAGGATTTTCAATAGCACTATTGACTACTATTACTCGTTTATTACCAGCGCTAGAAACTGCTTCTGGTGCTAGTAAATAAACACTATCCAAAACACCTAGCAAACCATTAGATTTAAAAAAATAATTAACTATTGCACCTGTTTTGATATTAAGAAGATACTCTACAATAAAACCGACTTTTTCTCCTGTATCAGTCCAAACTTCATTACCAATTATATTGACAATATTATTGTGTTTTTCTAAATTATCTGGTTGTGGTTTCCCATTAACTAAAGTAGCATCAGCGCCAATAGTCTCAATTTGTTTCCAAGCAAAATATTTTTTTTGTTTACGAAATAAACCAGACTTACAGATAAAACCTATAACTTGATGAGATTGAGGATCGAGGCATAATTCTTCTATGCAACCTTGATCTTCAACTGTTTCACGGTCAAGCACTAACCTATTTAAGAGTTGACTATGTTTGATTACCTCTGGTATTTGATTCATAATTTTACTCCTAACACAGAGTTTTGATTAAAGAGATTGATGGAGGAAGAAGTAAGAACTAATTTTAAAGAATAGAGGTACAATCTTTTTCTCTTTCCTATTCTCCATTGCCTAAAATCAAAAATTTATATATTTCACAAAGGGTAATAAAGCCTATATAAGAGATAATAAAGGTTACAAAACAGTCAAATTAATCTTATCATAAAAATTAGACTATTCATTAAGTAATCTATTCATATTTTGTATCTTCAAACAAGTTTTGTTGTTCACATTTCCGATCAAACATCGCCCTTAATAAGGGGGTTTCAGATTTGTCTAAAGCATTGTTTAGGGGGGAATTTGGCCTTTGCTTCAAATTAACTCCCTTTGATTGATCGTGGAGATATATCGCAATTTTTGGTCCAGTAAGAGCCAAATTAATTATCAACCCATTGACTACCTTAACTTTCTTGACTGGTTTACCATCAATGTATGTACCATTGCTACCTAAATTAATAATTTCCCAATCGCAAGAATTAGCTTTTAATTCAACATGATAACGAGAAACTACAGAACTATAAAGAACCACATCATTATCTGAGCAACGCCCAATCTTAATGATAGGTTTACGATCAAAAGTCCAACTTCTGACTGGCATAGACTGAAGTGGATGTAGCAGTGTTAGTATAATCACATTTGCTATTTAATATTTTTAGTAGAACACCTGAGACAATTGTAGATTATTTAGTTTTTATTGCGACTTTTAGGTAGATGAACTACAACAAAAACAAAGTCAGAAGTCAGAAACCAAAAGTCAAAAGTTGTTTTTATCACAGCAATTTTGAGCAACTCTCCAACAACATTTCGCCAATCAAAGCGGGGTTGCGTGACCCAATCCTGTTTGATAAATTTCATTTTAGCTGTTGAAAATTAGTGGCGAGTAATAATCTCCCACTAATTTTCACTTCTGGCTTTCCTGTAGAACGGGGAGCCAACACACTCGTGATTTCTAACTTTTTGAAGTCCCGTAGCTTAACCCTAATATTATGTCGGACTTCTCCAGGAATAACTTAATTATAGGAAAGACCTGAAGCTAGGGATTTTAATCAACTGATAATCTAAATTTGAGCTAAGAAATTTGAAACAGGAATGAAACTAAATCTCCTTTGCCCAAAGATATCCGATCGCCTGCTCTTAACTTATGTCTATCTCCTTTTGTCAAAGGAGTATTATTCACATAAGTACCATTAGAACTACCAGTATCTTCAATATAATAACTATCTCCCTCTACTCTAATATCAGCATGAGTACGAGACACTACCTCCGAGTCAGGAAATCCTGAAACATCAATATCTGGTGGTATTCGGTCATTGGGTTTACCTATATGAATCACAGATAAATTAATTGGCAATTCAATATCTGTATCTGTTCTAATATGAAGCAACTTGGCCGACTGTTTTTGCAACTGGGTCTTTGCCGGAATTGCTTTTCCCCCAATCGGAGATGGAGAACTTACTTCAGGGGTAGCAACAGGTGTACTAACAGCATTAATAGTTTGTGGCGGTTCCTCTATAACAAGGGGACTATTAGGGTTGCTAGATTTTTCTAAGTTTAGTTTACCAGATACTATAGGTTCTGGTGTCACTAATGGGTCTGGTGGATCTAGGTCAGGTATATTTTCCGAAGGCATACCTGGATCGATACCAGACACAGGTGATACTATAGTGGGCATCACTGCTGGATCTGTTTGGGGTGAAACTTGACCTTCCTCTGTACCAGCAATAACTTTTAGATCGAAGCCACATTGACCACAAAAAGCAGCATCGGCTTGAACTATTGCCCCACAGTTAGGACAATTTATAGTTACTGGTAAGGGAGTGTAGCAAGCTTCACATTGGTTTGCTCCATCAGGATTCTGATGATTGCAATTAGGACAGACAATCATTTATCTTCTCCTTGCTATCGGCCAGATAAGTAAAGTACCTCAACTTTAACATTCTCCGGACGTTGTGTTTGAGCCACAACGCGAAATTCCTAACAATCACTGATTAGGGTTTTCTGCTTCTCGTACACTTGCCTCTAAAGTCTTTTCATTTTTTTGGTTTTATGGTCACTCCACAGTACCTCGCAGATTCGACTGCTCCCCTAGACAATCCTAGCCCAGTAGCCTAAATATTAGACATCTCCGGAAAAGAAGGAGTAGGGAGTAGAGGGAAAGAATTAATTATTTCTGTGGGATAATTGATTTTATTTTTTTTTATTGGAGATGTCTATTTAGAAAAAATTTTTTTTGTATGTTTTGAGTTCAAGTATGGAGTATTTCAAGTGACTATTCCTCTTTCCCATTCGTGGAGATTCTCCTCTGGAGAATCTACCTATACTTTATGCGGTATTCCAAAATTGGTAATCTTTTTGGGTTAACCTATCTATTCGTATACGTCCGGGCTGTTCTGTAACCTGGTTGATTATACCACAAGATTAATTGGTTTTCCTATCCCCTGGGTTCCTTACAGGAAAGTGGGAGTCTTTAACCAACCTTTAGATAAACATAAATATTTTAGTTTTTGACCTCAAAAATAGTTGATAATTTGGTTCTCCTATATTTTTTGGAGATTAATCACTGCTCAAATATTTACACCAGTCACTAACCAGTGTAATTCCCCTTGGGGATGGATCAGACGACTGGGATAATTCATATCATCAGCTTTTTGTGCAAATACTTGGTCTAATGCTTCTTGTTTATCTGCACCAGCAACTAGAAATATTACGCAACGAGCCTGATTAATTAATGGAACTGTGAAAGTTAATCGGGGTTGGCCATCTTTATTGCCTACGGTAATTAGGCGATCGCTTACTTTTAAGGCATCTGTATAAGGAAACAGGGAAGCTGTATGACCATCACCTCCCATTCCTAGTAAAATTAAGTCCAAACTAGGAAATACCCCTGATGAGACCTGAAAGAATTCTCGCAAATGAGCATCATGGCTAGCAGCATCTGCTTCTGGATCGCCTGCCCCTGTTTCCATAGGATGAACATTTGTGGGTGTTATGGGTACTCGATCTAGCCAAGCCTGCCTTGCCATTTTTTGATTACTATCTGGATGGTCAGGAGCTACATAACGTTCATCGCCCCAAAATACATGAATTTTATCCCAAGCTAGATTTTGAGTTGCTATGGACTCATAAAGTGGCCTTGGAGTATTTCCACCAGCTAAAGCTATGGTACATTGGCCACGTTCTGCGATCGCCGCTTGAATTTTAGCCAAGCAAATGTCCAAAGCTTGTTCAATCAACTTTTCCTTATTTGGCAACAATTTAACTTGTTTGTTCATTTGATTTCTGTTACGATTTAATGTGTATGCCCTATCAAGATAGTGATTTTTTCTCAATTTGGGTATTGCAGTTATACTAAAACAACTTGTCTTTAGATGTCAGTTTATCTTGTTACACTCAAGTCATATTAGTATTTGTTAGCTCAAGGTATTTAAGCTATAAAAATTCAGGAGCTATACATTTGTGAGCGGTCATGTCATATCTGGTAGGATCGTTACTTTAAGGTAAGGGTAAGGAAGAAGGCTTTAGTTATCTAAAAAAGCACGAAAAAACTTAAATTTCCTACAGATATTAATTCTTAGGTTTACAGAAACGATACCAGTGGACATGATACCAAGAAATACATTCTTGACCAAAAAATAAAATTTGGTTACTTTGGCTCAGGTCTGGATAATTTCTTAATATTTAATTAATTTAATTAAATTTTTATATTACAAACAAAAATTATACCAATATCCAGTATATTTACTTAGTAAAGCTTCCAAATATCTTCTGAAGGATTTTAAGGTTATATAGCACTACGCAAATAGAGCGTGAGTGTTGATAAATAGGCAAATTCAGTCAGGGAATAATTTTGAATTGTAACTTCTGTACCGAATTATTAATTATTAATTGTTAATTAAATAATTGTGGTTTAAAGCCTCCC
>NZ_JBNHER010000312.1:0-21850 GCF_050015975.1 Dapis purpurea BLCC-M126
GCTTTGATTGCGTATAGAGCAATAGTAGTTTCATTTGCTGAAGCTTCCGGAGGTGGAGGATGAAAATTTTTTCCTTCTATTGCGTATAGAGCAATAGTAGTTTCATTTGTTCAAGCTCCCGGAGGTGAATGGTAGATTTTTTTTCCTTCTATTGCGGATAGAGCAATAGT
Organism: Dapis purpurea BLCC-M126; assembly: GCF_050015975.1. Classification (NCBI taxonomy): domain Bacteria; kingdom Bacillati; phylum Cyanobacteriota; class Cyanophyceae; order Oscillatoriales; family Microcoleaceae; genus Dapis; species Dapis purpurea. The sequence goes on from NZ_JBNHER010000312.1 coordinate 171, forward strand.
AGTTTCATTTGCTGAAGCTCTCGGAGGTGGATGGTGAAATTTTTCCTTTTATTGCGTATAGAGCAATAGTAGTTTCATTTGCTGAAGCTTCCGGAGGTGGAGGATGAAAATTTTTTCCTTCTATTGCGTATAGAGCAATAGTAGTTTCATTTGTTCAAGCTCCCGGAGGTGGATGGTGAAATTTTTCCTTTTATTGCGTATAGAGCAATATTAAATCATTTCTATAATAGGTTTAGTTAACCTATAGGAGTTGATTCAAATGGATGATGATAATTTAGAAGTTCCACCTTTTTCTATTAATAGAAAGAACCCTTCGATCAATCTGCCTATAAACATGGAGGCTCTTAAAGAGTTCGTAGCTTCTCTTCTAGGCAAAGCAGAGTCAGTTGAGGGATATATAGAAAGTGCATTTGAGATAGATTTTGCAGGATTTGAACAGCTTAATTACATAATTGATGACAGAATAACAAAGCAGAACCAGTCTGTGTTGATAGAATTTAGAGCTAAGTTATTTTTCAATGATAATTCTTTACTTTCATTTAGTGGTATTAGGAATTTTCAGGAATATAAAGAACGAAGAAATGTGATTTGTACAGGCTTTACATTTACTTGGATTTATCTTGTTGAGTTCCATGATAAAAAAGTTCCTGAAAAGCAGGAAATATCAATATTATCAGTAGAGCAAATACCTCGAATCAGTTATTCTATCAGATGTACTAATCAAGGCTGGGGAATTGAGATTGCCGAGCTTATCCGTAATTGCATTAAAGGTTTTGTCAACGTAAATTTTCCTTTAGCTAACTTTAGGCGAAAAGCTATGGAAAATCCTTTAGTTATTGGAATTCCTTTTTTCATTCTTAGCTATTTATTGTGCTTTATTTTTGTATTCCCGTTCATATATTCAGAAGAAGGTTTAGCAAATTGTTTGAGCTTTTCAGATCAAATAGGTCAGTTTATAGGAGAAAATATACTACTTGGTGAAAAAGTAGACTTTCTTATTAAATTTTTTAATACTTGCCAAGCAATAGATTCCAAAAAGGAGCTTATATTTTTTCTTGTTGCTTTATTTTCTTTTGTTCCGTCTATTTTCTCGACTCAATTGATTATTAAGTTAATTAAATTACCTACTTATCGTTTTCTTCTTTTTACTGAAGAATCAAAGAAGGAAAGAGAAAAATATTTTACTAGAATTAGTTGGTGGAAAAATTTTTGGTTAATAACCGTGGGTGTAGGTTCAATTCTTGCATTTTTGAACCGTCTTCTAGGGAACTACCTTTTAGAATGGTTGGGTAATGTTGGGTAATATTTTTTAGAATGGTTGGGTAATATTTTCAGCTAATCCCGCTAATAAAATATTAGTTGTTAGAATAGTGAAATCTTCTACAAATAACCAACTACAAACCATAATAATTTCACTATTTACTTAAGACCAATTCCGCCACTAAGGGCAAATGATCTGAACCTGTAGATGGCAAAACTTCAACAGATTTAGAAACCCAATGATTTGAATACCAAATATAGTCAATTCTAAACATAGGATAATCCAATTTCCAGGTAGAATTTGGAATTAAAAAATCAAGATTCCAACCCGCCGGCCAAGTTAAACCAAAACCCATTCCTGATACTCTCCAAGAATCTGTTAATACTTGTCTTAAATAATAGTAATCTTGAGATTGTTCGCTCATATTAAAATCACCCGCCACAACAAGAGGCAAAGTTTCTTTTTTTAGTCGCTCTATTAAGTCTTGAATTTCTGCCGATCGCTGAGAAAATTCATAAACTGGTATTGTTAAAAAGGGAAAAATTTTCCGAAGTCGAATCCAAGGTGAAATTGTTTGAATATTGTAGACAACTATTGGCTGTTGCTTAATCTTAATAAGAGCGCGTTGTTGAACTTCTGAATGACCTGCTAAGTGTAGATTTTCTTGAAATTCTATAGGATATCTGCTGAGAATTGCTGCTCTATAACCTTTAATATCTTCTGAAGTTTGGTAAGGATAGTCAGCTTTTAATTTAGGAAAGGATTTTCTAATGTGGTTTCTGGTAATTTCTTGTAAAAATACTATGTCTGGTTTTTCTCGTTTTATTCTTTCTACTAGGGTTTTTGGTTCAGTCTTATGCCAACTATTATTTAAGGAGAAAATTTTTAGGGGTTGGGTATTTGCTGCTGAAATAGTTTGAGGAGAAAAATATTGTGTATGTAGCCAACCAATAAGCAGCAGACAAGCAATAGATGAAATTATAAAAAACAACCGTTTTTTGATAATGAAAAATGCGGGGAATGGCAGAATTAATATTGGTAAAAGAATTAAGGGGATAAAATTTCCAATTAAAGCTATTAGCCAGAATTTATCCCAGAATATTAGTCGGAGTATCAAGTAAATTAAAATTAATCCTGAATAACTATAGACAAATAATTTGGTAATTATTTGCAAAAGTAAGAAGAGATTCATTATGAAATGATTTGTCAAAAAAACTTTAGGAGTTTGCTTTCCAAATCCCATTTTTGTTGGGGTTTAGCAACCACAGCCCTACGATAAAATGTTACAATCTATGTTTGGATTATTATAATCCTTATGGAATAATTTAATGAGAGAAAAAATTAACATCTTAAAGAAGTAGAAAGTTACAGCACTTTTTAGGATGATGAGGTACACTTGACTCATTCTCTGTTGCCTGTTACCTGTTGCCTAAAGTCCTAAAAATTTGTACCTCACTAACTCCAAAACTGCTGTAAGTAGTTTTGCCAAATTAATTTCCTACTTGAGATAGGGAATAGAAAACAGGGAGTCAACAGGATATGCAATTAATTTTGTTTATAAACTTAGGATTTTATTTTTCTACATAAAATGTACTGTTAACTGAAATGACGTTCTTCTCTATATAAACGCAGACCATAATTTCCGGCGTGAGTTGTTTGTAACTCTTGAATTACTATTGCCATTTCTGGGGGAAGTTGTGAGAGTGGTTGAGGTTTAAGAAAATGTTCTGGTGGCATTAAAATAGGAGCAGATAGTGCTGCAAAAGTTAAATCTGCTGCGGAAAAATTATCTCCTACTAAATAGGAACGACCGTCAGATAATTTCTGACTAACTAACTCAAAAACTTCCTGAATTTCTGCTAGAGATTTTGCCGCATTTTCGGCTGTTAGCTGAAATTTTTTCTGTAATAAATTGGATAGTAAAGGAAAAAGAATTGTAAATCCCATCTGTTCAAACCAAGGTGTATTTGTACACCAACCTCTACGCATAGCTTGGCGATCTTTTACCTTATAAAAATATCCCCAATTTCTCACAGCAACAGCTAATTTTTCATCAAATAAATCTTCTAATTCTTCAACTTCTTTCCTTAATTCTGGAATCTCTGGATATAATTTTTTATCTACTGGTGCTATGGCATTTAGATAATGTAAAATATCGGTTGAATCAACAAGATTACCATGATTTTCTGTAGCTAAAACTGGAACACTACTACCATCATATTTTAGAGTAGCAAATCGATGAAAGACAGGAACATGGGGTTCTTCTGTATAAGGAATATTTAGTCTGTCTAATGCCCAACGAGCTTTTTCAGAGAAATGGCTGATAGGAATAGTAATTAGACGATAATTTTGGAAATTCATAAAGTTTTTCCTTGTTGATTATTTCCAGAATTACTAACAAAAAATAGTTGAAAGCAAGAAGATATATGGGAACAAAAGTCAAAAGTAATATTTTGTATGCTTAAAATTTTGAAGCTACAGTAATTTCAGGAAATTACTTAGATACTTACCTGAATTTTGCCTGATAATGAAATTTACTAATGAGTTTTTCCTTCTTCCTTCTTCCTTCTTTCTTCTTGCTTCTTTAATACAGCTTCCCTAAAACCTAACACTACTAAAATATTAGATAGAGTCAAAAATACTTCCGCACTGCCATGTAACCAATCAATATTTGCTAAAGCTTCACCATAAACTTGTTTAGCATAAATTCCAGCAGGAATAGTTACACCCACGAATACTAAAGTTCCATAAAATCCAACTAAAGCTAAACGAGGTGCTTGACCCGAACGAGTTAGAAACCAAAGAAAACCTAAATAGGGAAATAAAGAAAGAGCAAATAAAGTATCTTTAGAAATCATATTTTTAGGAGAATTAAAAATTTCAGTGTAGAGAATATCTATAAACAATTAAATCTTTGTAGAGCGTTACTTAGTGGTAAATATTTTATCAAATAACCCTGTCATATTCCTATTCCCTTTATCTTGCATAAAATACTTAATATTAAATACTTGATATAGACAAATTGAGTAGGTTATTTATCAAGTTAATACCTGTTGCTAATGGATAAATTTTTACTAAAGTATAAAATATTACTGATAGCTTTAGTAGAATTCATCTTTAACTTTAGGGCTGAAGTATAACAAGAAAATATAGGATAAAACTTAATTTCCACTATCTATTTCTTGCTTTTTACTCTCAGAAAATATCCACCAAGCAGCAGCTAATAAAGTAAAATTTCCTAATAAAGTCATCGATGCTTGGAGAGTAACCAACCATTCTAAATTAGGGTCATTATCAAAATAATGCCAAGTACAAGCACACATAGCACTAACCAATGCAGGTAACATAGCAAAAGATAGACTATACCAAACACGGTTTTGGGTAATATTACCATAAATCGAAATAAACCAGATGGCAGCTACCCATTCGATAACGCTAGAAACATGAATAATCCAAGTAGGAATTGATAAAGCGTGCATATTTAAAAAATCTGAATTTTTAGGTCTTAACTTCGGTATTCTATAAGGTTAAATTAAAATAGGAAATAACTCAAACAAATGCGGGCAATTTTATGTGGTTACTACGGAAAAGGAAATGGTGGGGATGAGGCATTATTAGCATCTTTGTTACAAATGTTGCCCGATAATATTCAACCTTATGTTTTGTCTGGCAACCCTAGGGAAACGAAAAAACGCTACCGAGTTGAAGCGGGCGATCGCCTGAATACTTTTACCATTCTCCAAGTAATGAGACGTTCAGATATATTTATCTGGGGTGGTGGAAGTTTAATTCAAGATGCTACCAGTATTGCTAGTCCTTTTTATTATGCTGGATTAATGGGAATTGCTCAAAAAATGGGCTTAAAAACTATTGCCTGGGCACAAGGAATTGGGCCTTTAAATCATAAAACTACCCAATTTTTGGCAAGGCAGTGTTTTAAAGGTTGCAATGTTGTTAGTGTCAGAGATGCGCGTTCGGCAGAAATAGTTACTAAGTGGAACATTTCTTTTACTTTAGCTCCTGACCCTGTTTGGGCCTTAGAAACTTCTCCTGTCCCTGGTCTTTGGGATTTACCTGCACCGAGAGTGGCGGTGAGTTTGAGACCCCACCCTGAACTTACTCATTCACGTTTAGCAACTTTAACTCAAGCTTTGATTTCTTTTCAAAAGGCGACTCAAGCATTTATTTTGTTATTGCCTTTTCAACCGATGAAAGATTTAAAAATTGCCGAATTTATTCATCAAAAATTGCCTGATGATAGTAAGATTTTAACTATAGAAGACCCTAGAGTTTTGAAGGGAATTTTTCGAGGAGTGGAAATGGTAATAGGTATGCGTTTCCATAGTTTAATTATGGGATCGGCTGAGGAATGCCGTTGTTTTGCTATTAGTTACGATCCGAAAGTTAGTCAATTAATGAATGATTTAGAAATGCCTGGATGGCAATTATCAGAATTGCCAGAAGATGCAAATTTAATTAGTAAAATTTGGATTGATAATTATGCAAATGGGGAAGCTTTGTCGCTAGATAGAATAGCATTTTTTCGGGAGCGATCGCTGATTCATCAAGAGGTATTAAATTCTTTTTTGGGAGGAGTTAGGAGTCAGAAAAAAGGTATTATGTAGGTAATATCAAATCTGTGATAAATCATCAGTTATTTCCCCCTATTCCCTACTCCCTACACAGGAGATATAAAATTTTGTCTGCTAAATAGAACATTAAAAATATGGGATGTTGGATAATACTTCCCGATAGGTAACTTAACTAACTGGTTACTGCTATTTGAAGTGACCGAATAAGTTTCATACTCCAAAGAATTCATAAATTCTCGGAGTTCCGTTTCATTAGTTCTCATTTGTTATAAACCAAATCTATTAATCTCACAAATAATGTATGGAACATCATATTTACCAATTGTATTTACAGCTCCTTTAATCACATCAAGTTCTGCTCCTTCAGTATCAATTTTTATCATTTTTAAATTAGTAATATTTCCAGCTTGGCTAATAATATTATCTAGTGTATATAGTTGAGTATTTTGCATTGTTTGATTATTTAAACTTTTCTGATTAAATGGATGTTTACCTACATCCCACAGAGCATGACCACCATCATTATCTTGATTCATAAATATTTGTGTTTCCTTAGTTTCTGAATCCACAACTAGATTAAATAGTTTGATATTATTTAGATGATTAAGATTGATATTTTCTAAGATTTTTTGATAATTTGATAATTCTGGCTCAAAAGCAAATACTTTCCCTTGACTTCCCACTATTTTCGCAGCCAAAACTGAATAATATCCAATATGAGCGCCAATATCAATAAAAGAATCATTTTTTCCTAGAAACTGACAAATTAATTCAAAAATTTCCGGCCCATAAGTTTGCCCTTTTTTAAAACAGTCAAGCATCAGTTTTTGGGTAAATTTATTAGAGTCTAGAGAAAGCTTAATTTCTTGATTATCAGAATTAAATTGCCAGTTAATATTGATAGTTTTGACAGAATTTTATGAAATTATAGTAGAACTACTTTTCTTCTGAATCATTGCCCAATAAATATCGGGACCAGCAGGTACATTAAACTTAATATCTAATACTTGTAAAATATCAAATCCACTTCTTTTAATTAAATCTAGCCACATACTTTTACCCAATACACTATAGTGATTTTTATTAGTTTGATGTTGGCAGCTAGTATCGGGAGCAGGTACTTCTATATATAAATAACCTTCAGGTTTAATAACTCTAGAAATTTCCTGCAAAGTAAAATATGGGAAAATACTATGTTCTAAACAATGTCTGCACCAAACAAAATCAAAATGGTTATCTGGAAATTCTAGAAATGATTGATCCATTTGATAAACTTGATAACCTTTTTGTTGGCAAATAGCTACATCTTCTCTATTTAAAGTAATTCCAATTGGCGCAAAACCATGTTTTTTAAATATTTCCAAAGCTACACCTTGGCCGCAACCAATATCTAATATTTTTGCTGCGGGAGGTAAAGAGATTTGTTTCAAACATACATCAAACATTTGTTGAGTTATTTGACTATGAAGTAGAGTTGGGGGTTCGGGATAGGTATCATTTTTAATTCTTTCGAGAAACTGTTCTAATTTTTGAATTTGTGACGGTTCTAGTTTCATTAAATATGAAGATAAATTTATTTATTTACGATAACATAGTGGCGTGTCAAGACTAAAATGGTGGCTTAGGAGCGAGTAACCTTGAAGACCTCTCCCCCAGCCCCTCTCCTGCTTTTGAGAGGGGAGAAATTCCCCCCCTTCCCTTGTAGGGAAGGGGGTTGGGGGGTTAGGTTTTTTAATCCACATTTTCAAGCTTGACACGACAATAGTCATCAGGAAAAACTAATAATATATGGTTTAGAGTACACCGCAAAGTAGGGATATTGTATGCAACCTCTCTACAGAGCGATCATTTTGAAGTGTGTGCTGAATTTCTGACTATTATAGAACCCATTTGGTATCTATTTAAAAACAGAGGAGGAGATGGGGGGATGGGGGGATGGGGAGATGAGAGTATTTTTCTACTTGCTTGGTGCACTATCGAGCGATGGGGGGTAGCATCCGCTTTTTCCCCTCTCGTTCCTGAATTTCCACTGGCTCACTCAGACTGAGGACTGCCATCAAAAGCAAATACAGCGTACAAAGATACGCTTAGGGGTTCTATAGAGAAATAGTAAATTTATTTTCTTAAGCACCTCCGACTTTGAGTGTGCGCTGAATTTTTGATTTCCCAATTATGAAAACTCATCAAATTCTTCACACAAATCTTGCAACTGCTGATGCTCTACTTTCCTAGAAGAACGCCGATATTTTTTACTAGCCAACTTAGGTTCAAACTTTTGTTTACCACCCGAACTTGTTTTAGCCTTTAAATTTGACTCAGCATCAGGTTTTTGTTGTAATGCTTCCTGCCGTGCGATCGCCTCCTCTAAAAACATCAAATAATATTCATACCTATCCCAGTTACCCCTTACTACACAGTTAGGTTCATCGCGATGCAAACAATCACTAAACTGACAACTCCCCTCTGCCAAATAATTTCTAGCTTCTGGAAACAAATACGCCAGCTCTATAGGTTCGCAGTCTAACTGTGGTTGATTAAAACCTGGAGTATCTGCCAACAAACCCCCATTAGGTAACTCAAATAACTCAACATGACGAGTAGTGTGTCGCCCCCGCGACAATTTTCCAGACACAGCACTCACCCGTAGATTTACATTAGGAATCAAATAATTAATTAAACTCGACTTCCCCACACCAGACGGACCAGAAATTACAGTAATTTTATTCCTGAGTTTTTCCCACAGAGAATTAGAGGTATTCTTTGCTGCTCCTAAACCTGCTTCCGTTTGCACACTAATAAAAAATGGTTCATAACCCCACTGAGAAATTTGACTGCGCCATTTTTCCATTTTTGTCGCAGATACAAGATCGCATTTACTCAAGCACAAACATATCTCTAAACCTGTTGACTCGGCTTTAAGTAAAAATCTCGTTAAAGCAACAGGATCTAAATCTGGTTCTGCTAAAGCAAATATCAACATTACCTGATTTGCATTAGCTATAGGAGGGCGATCAAGTTCTGTTTCTCTTGGTAAAACTTCAGCGACAGCACCTCGTCCACCTGTCCAGTCTGGGTCTTCTATAATTACGCGATCGCCCACCATTACTTTTTGGCCAATTTTCTTCAATCGCGATCTACGGGTACAGAGGAGAAACTCAGGTAAATTTTCTCTTGCATTTTTTATTGAGTTATGATTTTTCTCAATCTTAACTTGGTAAAAATTTGCCTGAACGGCTACAACTGTCCCTACCCATTTGTTATCAATCTCTAATATGTCACCTATTTCTGAAGTCCAATTCATGCAACCATTTCTGGGCAACGCACCTTAAGGACAAAATATTCAGACTGTTCTTTTATTTCTTCTATTTGATAACCTTCGACAATCAAACTATCAGGTACTTGCTCTATTGGTTCCCCTCGATCTAGCCATACTTCTAAAATTTCTCCAGGCATCATCTTTTCCAGATATAGTTTTGTTTTAACAAAGTTAATTGGGCAGGGAGTACCTCGGAGATCTATTTGAGCATCTGACTTTTTTCCCTCCTGGATTTGAGGTTGAGAATCCATAGTTAAATATTTTCTCTCCAATTTTTGGCTTTGTTGCACGGATATCCTGAAACCCTTGCAGTGTAATAATTTACCTTTAATAGGATTTTATAGATAAAAAGAAAAAAATTTCCTTTTAAGTAATTCTCTTTACTTTTAATAATGAGGTAATAATTAATTATTGAACCCCTTGCTAAGAACAAGTTTTTAAGAATTAGGAAAATCTCCAATCTTAATCACTTTTGGTGAAATAAATTTCCCAGAAATCCTTCTAAACCTCCTTTTCCAGTCCGCTCACCTTTAATACTAGCCAATTTTTCTAATAACTCTCTTTCTTCTGGAGTGATTTTTGCCGGAATATCAATTTCGATTGTAATAAGATGATCCCCACGACTTACCGGATTACCTAATCTCGGTACTCCTTTATCTTCTAAAGTTAAAACAGTATTTGGCTGAGTACCTGCTGGGATTGTTAATTCCGACTTACCATCAACTGTATTGATTTCCAGGGAACAACCTAGAATTGCTTGTAAATAGCTAATTTTTATTTGGGATAGAATATTAATCCCATCTCTTTGAAACTCTGGGTTATGTTTGACAGCCAGGAAAACATACAAGTCTCCCGGAGGCCCGCCCATTTTACCTGCATCTCCTTCATTAGAAACTCGTAACCGAGTACCATTGTCTACCCCTCCTGGGATAGTAATTTTTATCTTTTTCGTTACCTCGTTCTGGCCACGACCTCCACAAGTTGGGCATTTTTCCTCTATTATTTGTCCAGTACCATTACATGAAGGACAAACTGAAACTTGAGTGAAACTACCAAAAGGAGTTCTTGTTGCCCGGCGAACTTGACCAGTGCCTCCACAAGTAGAACAAGTTTGAGGTCTTGTGCCTGATTTTGCTCCTGAACCGTTGCAGGTTTCGCAAGTTTCCAGATGCTTAATTGTCAGTTCTTTATCTCCACCAAATATAGCTTCGTGGAAGTCCAGATTCAGGTCTAAACGCAGGTCATCTCCTCTAACTGGACCTGTACGTCTACGTCCTTGAGTTCCGACTCCTCCAGAGAACCCACTAAAAAAGCTTTCAAATATATCAGCGAAACTGTCTGAAAAGTCGGTTGAGAAACCTGATCCTCCTGCTCCTGATACTCCTGCTTCTCCAAAGCGATCATAACGAGCTTTCATTTCAGGTTCAGAGAGAACTTCGTAGGCACGATTTATTTCTTTAAAGTGCTCTTCTGCTCCTGGCTCTTTATTCACATCTGGGTGGTACTTACGAGCCAAGCGGCGGTAGGCACGCTTTAGTTCCTCCTTATCTGCACTACGAGAAACACCTAGAATTTCGTAATAATCGCGGGCCATAGAGCTATTTGCCTAGAATTTAATGTTAGTATGTCTATTTTGGAATTTTATATTTTTATTTAGCGATTTTAATGTTTGGTCTTATATTTACCCCTACATTGATTATCGCCTTTTGCCAGTTTAGCACAAACTTATCATAAACCTACATTATCGATAATTAATAAAGTAAATATTTAGATTTTGTCCTCATCAATTTAATATTCTGGCGTTGTCAAAGTTTATTATACCTCACTTCTAATACTATAGAAAGGGATTTTTGCCAAATTCATTCTCAGGCTCTTCAGTTGTTTCCTGAACCTTGGTTGAACTTACGTCATTTGTAGTTGAGTTAATATCAACGAATATTTCACTTTCTACTTCTTTAGAAGTTTCTGACTCTGTAATTTCTGGTTCTACTTCTTTAGAAGTTTCTGGCTCTGTAATTTCTGAATCTTGAAGCATCTTAGAACTTTTATCTTCTTCTGGTAATTTCAGTTTTTCACTTCCTCCTTGTTCATATAAAGTTTCACCTAAAGCAAAAAGCTGTTGCCTAAATATTTCAATCTGCTGATTTAACTGGTCATAATTAATTTCAGTTTCTGAATTAATTAAAACTTGCTTTAACTCCTCATAACTATTGCCAACTTCTGTAGCTACTTGCTCATCAATAACATCACCATGTTCTTTAATAGTTGCTTCATAGTTATATAACAGAGTATCTGCCTGATTTCTCAATTCTGCTAATAGTTTTTGTTGATTATCTTGTTCCGCATAAGTTTCTGCTTCTTCTTGCATTCGTTGAATTTCTGCTTCACTCAGACCACCTGTATTACTAATTTCAATACTTTGTTCTCTACCCGTTCCTTGGTCTAAAGCTTTAACTTTCAGAATTCCATTAGCATCTATATCAAAATTAACTTCTATTTGTGGTACACCTCTCGGAGCCGGAGGAATTCCTTTTAGTAAAAATCTACCCAGACTTTTATTATCTTTAATCATTGCTCGCTCACCCTGGAGGACATGAATTTCCACAGAAGTTTGTCCATCCACAGCAGTCGAATACATTTGGGAGCGACTGGTAGGAATTGTAGTATTCCTCTCAATCACCTTAGTATATATTCCTCCCAAAGTTTCTAATCCCAAGGATAGAGGAATCACATCTAATAATAAAAGGTCTTTAACTTCACCACCTAAAATACCAGCTTGAATAGCTGCCCCCAAGGCCACAGCTTCATCAGGGTTGACAGAAGTATCAGGAGCTTGACTATTAAAATAATTACCTATTGCTGCTTGAACTGCTGGTATTCTAGTAGAGCCTCCCACAAGAATAATCTTGTCTATATTTTCTGGCTTCATCCCAGCATCCTTGAGAGCTTGTTCCACTGGTTGAATCGTACTTGCAACCAGAGGTTGGACCAATTTTTCAAATTGAGCGCGAGTTAGCTTGGTCTCCAAATGTTTTGGCCCTGCTTCGTTAGCCGTAATAAATGGTAAATTGATATTTGTACTCTGGGCAGTAGATAGTTCTATTTTGGCTTTTTCTGCTGCTTCTCGCACTCTTTGTATTGCCATTTTATCTGGGTCTAAATCTGTCCCTTCCCGATCTCTGAACTGCTCTACTAACCAACGGACTATACGATTATCAAAATCATCTCCTCCTAGATGATTGTTACCAGAAGTAGCCTTAACTTCAAAGATTCCATCTCCTAACTGTAAGATAGAAACATCAAAAGTCCCTCCACCTAGGTCAAAGACTAAGATAGTACGATCTTCGTCCTGTTTGTCTATACCGTAAGATAATGAAGCAGCAGTTGGCTCATTGATAATTCTTAGCACTTCTAAACCAGCAATAGTTCCTGCATCTTTAGTTGCTTGTCTCTGTGCATCTGTAAAATAGGCTGGTACTGTAATTACAGCTTGGGTAACAGAATCACCTAGATATTTTTCAGCATCCTGCTTCATTTTTTGCAAAATCATAGCTGAAATTTCTTGCGGAGTATAGTTTTTTCCCCTAATTTGGACATTTACAGTATTATCTTTACCCTGGATACTGGTGTAGGGAACTTGGGAGCGTTCTTCTTCAGTATCGTCCCATCTTCTCCCGATAAATCTTTTAATGCTATAGACTGTATTTACTGCATTGGTTACTGATTGTCGCTTTGCTAGTTGGCCAATTAAACGTTCATTTCCTTTGCCAAATCCGACAATACTAGGTGTTGTACGTCCACCTTCTGAGTTGGAAATTACAACAGCTTTACCCCCTTCTAAGACGGCCACACAACTATTAGTTGTCCCTAAATCAATGCCAATGACTTTTCCCATAGTGCTTCGGCGTTCTTATAGTCAAAAATCTTTATTTTTATTGGAATGAAGCTTGAAAGCTTCTTGCTAGGATTTAAAAGCAAAATAAAATCTAGCTTTTTTCTTAATATATTTCTTGTGTTCAAAGCTGTAAAAAAATCAGCTAATTTTGCAACTTAGTCATAGACTTTGTGTTTCAAATTTTCACTAATTTTAATTCTCCCCAAAAATCATTGAGTTTTATTTGTTTAAGTTGCATTCAGAAAAAATATTACTTAAATTCCGACAATTGGATTGAAGTTTTAGCATCTGTGTTTATCTTGTGGCTAATTTTGGATAGGTCTGAATACAACTTAAAAGCAGCATAATTCAATCAAAAATTACTAACCAGTATAGCGCTACACGCAAGTCAAAACTCAAAACTCAAAACTCAAAACTCAAAAGTTTCTATGACTGAGTTTGAGCATTTATAAATGTCCGCGCCCTTTGATTCGACTGCTATATTAACCTTCTGGATCGGTTTGATTTTCTGCTTCACCATCTGTCGGTTCTGGTGCTGTAGCTACTTTTACCATAGCGTGTCTGAGTACACGATCGCCTAGAATATAACCTCGGACTAACTCTTCTATTACAGTTCCTTCTGGATGCTCTGCGGTTGCCTCTCGCATTACTGCCTCATGTAGATTAGGGTCAAACTCTTCACCTTCTGGACGCATAGGAGAAACTCCTAACTTTTTCAAAGAGTCTACCATTTGCTTATAGACACTCTGATAGCTTTTATGGATAGCCATTTCTCCATCATTTGCTGGTTTTATTTGGGAGCGTGCTCGCTCAAAGTTGTCAATTACTGGTAATAATTCAATGATTGTGGTACACTTTACTTGTGTATTTAAGTCTTCCTTTTCTTTTTCTGTCCGTTTACGGAAGTTGTCAAAATCTGCTCCTAGTCTTTTGTATTGACTCTCTTTTTCTTCTAGTTGAAATTTGGTAGTTTCTAACTGAGCTTGTAATGATTCATAAGCCTCTTTCAACAAGACTGTTTCTGGTGATATTGGCTCAACTTTTTGCTTTTCTGTTTCTAAAGAATCATTATCTTCAGATACTTCTTGGCTATTCTCAACTTTTTGAGATGAATCTAAGTCTGAATTTTGCTCAACAGAAACTTGAATATCTTGAATATTTTCATTTATTTCTTGATTTTTTGTTTCTGTAGAGGGGATTTCTCCTGCCATTTTATTCTCTCCTAATACTTAAGGCTATTATTGCTTTTTGTCTTGCTTTTTTACCCTAATTTATCATATCACAATCAAGAAGCAATACAGAAACACTGAAGCTGTAACAGTGTTAATATTAGTTTATGTTAATTGTTGATATTTTGATAGCTTTTAAATTGTTGGGATTATTAATGATTAAGGCACTAATAATCTATTGTTAGCAAATATGGTAGTTTCAGCAAGATTATGGGATTTAATTGTTTATCCAAATATCTTTAATCTGTTCACAGATTTGATAAAAATTCCCAAACAAATTCTTCCTGTTTCTATCTATAATTTTTCAATCAAAATTTATTTAACTAATAGTTTATTAGTTTCTGGCTTCTCAAAAATAAATCATAATAAATAGTTATTCCTAAGACTATGGCCTTATGTTGTGAGCAAACATTTTGGCCTAGGCTACAATTGTACATTATACCGAATCATGGCATTATCAAGTAAAACATTTTCCTAGTCTAGATTTTTGTTAGTGATAGCTAATTGTACTTACTATCTCAAACAGAGGAAAAGTGTTTGTATGATTGCTAAAATTGTTGAAGTAGTCTGGTAATCGCTGGCCTTAAGTTTGATTGGGGATTGGGATTTAGAACGTATAGAATCCCTATTGAAGGTAACAAAGCTAGTGAAAGACTGGAGTACATAAAAAATTAGATTGGGAAAGTTTAAACATTTAAGGAGTCAAGAAAGTTAACAACTTGTTAACCAAGTGTAAATATTATCAAAAACTTAGGGAATACTTAGATTAAGGAGAATTTTTTTATCAGCCATGGCCCAAAGCTCTTCACGGAATTCACGCACCGCTATCGTTGCCCTCAATAATCTCTCTCCCTTTGGGAATAAACTGGTTCAAGCTGGCTATGTCAACATCGAACAGTTCCAAAAATGCCAAGTTGAAAGCCGTAAAACGGGTAAATCACTGACAGAGCTACTAGAAGCTCTAACAGGACAACCCTTACCCCCGGAATTACTCAGGCATTATAAGAAGCAACAGCTATTTGAATTGATGATTCTATATGGTGTAGCTGCTTTTGACCCAGAGATTACTCAAATTCCAGCACAACAGGTATGTTATTTAGTAGACAAAATAATTCCGATTGAAACTTGTCGCCGGAATCAGATTATACCATTATTTAGTCACGAAACTCATCTGGCAAATCAGGCTGTCCAGACGGGGAGTATGAGTCAACAGCAAATGCTGAAGGCTTTAGCTCAAAGCAGGAGTTCACAGGGTAAATTAATTGAGGACTTAGAAAAGTTTGCTGGAGATCCCCTGCCATCAAATCTGGTGAGTGATTATGAAAAACAGCAACCTTTTGTAATGGTGGCAATGGTTAATCCTGATAATCTTCAAGCTTTGGATGAGCTAAAAAATATTTTGAGGCATCGTGGATTAATTTTGCAACGCTTGATCATTACTCAAGAAGATTATCAACATTTAATCAACTATTACTTAGAGGAGCAAGCTAAGAAAGAAACTGCTGCTGCCAAAAAGGCAGAAGAAAAAGAGTTAGAGATGGAATCAGGCTTTTTTGAAAGTGCTGAGTTGGAGGATGCAGCAGATGAAGCTCAGGTAGAGGACATAGCAAAAAGCCTCTCTGAAGCCGAAGATGCTCCTGTTATTAAAGCTGTTAACATAATTTTAGTTAAAGCACTGAGTGAGGGGGTATCTGATATTCATGTAGAACCCCAAGAAGAATTTATTCAAATTCGGATGCGTAAAGATGGGGTTTTACAAGAATATTTTCGGTTTCCGAAAAAAGTAATTCCGGCTATTACTTCCCGTTTTAAAATTATCGCTAATCTAGACATCGCTGAAAGACGACAAGCTCAAGATGGTCGTATCCGTAAGGTCTTTAAAGGTCGTACTATCGACTTCCGGGTAAATAGTTTACCTAGTCGCTATGGTGAAAAAATAGTTTTGCGGATTTTGGATAGCTCTAGTACCCAACTAGGGTTGGATAAGTTAATTTCACATGAACCAACTTTGGAACTGGTGAGGGAAACTGCTGGTCGTCCATTTGGATTAATTCTAGTGACAGGGCCAACTGGTTCTGGTAAGTCTACCTCTCTATATTCGATTTTGGCAGAACGCAATGACCCTGGAATTAATATTAGTACGGCAGAAGACCCGATTGAATATGCTTTGCCCGGAATTACTCAATGTCAAGTAATTCGAGAAAAAGACTTGACTTTTGCAAGTATCCTGCGGGCATTTTTGCGACAAGATCCAGATGTTTTGCTGGTGGGGGAAACGCGAGATAAGGAAACGGCAAAAACGGCTATTGAAGCTGCGTTAACCGGACACTTAGTTTTAACAACTTTACATACTAATGATGCGGCAGGGGCGATCGCTCGTCTTGATGAAATGGGAGTAGAATCTTTCATGGTTTCAGCAGCTTTGTTAGGTGTGGTGGCGCAACGTTTGATGCGTCGGGTTTGCAATCAATGTCGAATAGAATATAAGCCTGAACCTGATGAGTTTCGTCGTTATGGTATGGTTCCTGCTCAAGAAGAAGAGTTTACATACTATAGAGCAAATACTATACCAGTTGAGGAACGGGAAAGTTTAGCAGAAAGGGGAGAGTTATGTCGCAAGTGTAATGGTCTCGGTTATAAAGGTCGTGTGGGTGTTTATGAGTTTATGAAAATTACGGAGCGATTACAAACTTTAATTACTCAAAGGGCACCAACGGAACAAATTAAGGAAGCTGCAGTAGAAGATGGAATGATACCTCTATTGCAGTATAGCTTGAACTTGGTACGAGAAGGTCATACAACTTTTGAGGAGGTGGAACGGGTAACATTTACTGATTCTGGTTTGGAGGCGGAAATGAAACGCCAGGCTAGACAAAACCTAATATGTAGGTCTTGTAATGCTGAGTTGCAACCAGAGTGGGTAGATTGTCCTTATTGTATGACACCTCGCTTTGAGTAGGAGTAGAGAATAGAGGGGTGTGGGGAGTGTGGGAGGTGTGGGAAGTGTGGGGAATAAATATAAGTTTTTTACTTTCTGGTTGTGACTAGACAAATTCGTGACTGATAACTAATAACTAGACATCTCCAAAAATAAAAAATCAAATCAATTATTATCCAGAAATCATCAATTATTTCTTCTTGTTTTCTCTTTTATGTTCCCTGTTCCCTCTTTTCTGAAGAGGTCTACTGATAACTGATAACTAATAACTGATAAAAAGGAGATTGAATTTATGTCTTTTATGATTGAGGATGTTTTGGAGTCTCTTGTCGAACAAGGGGGATCTGATGTTCATATTCAAGCCAGAGCGCCTATTTTCTTCCGTATTAGCGGACAATTGACTGCTCAACCTCAATTTGGAGAAAATCTAGAGCCTTTAGAAGTACAAAATCTGATTTTCCAGATGCTGAATAATATGCAACGCAAGCACTTGGAGCAAAACTGGGAGCTTGATAGTGCTTATGGAGTCAAGGGGTTGGCTCGTTTCCGTCTAAATGTTTATCGGGAACGGGGTAGTTGGGCAGCTTGTATGCGGGCGCTGGCTTCCCAAATTCCTAATGCTGATAAGCTTGGGGTGCCAATGATTTTACGGGAGTTGACTGAGCGACCTAGGGGACTATTTCTGGTGACTGGGCAAACTGGTTCAGGAAAAACAACTACGATGGCGGCTTTGCTAGATTTAATTAATCGTACCCGCTGTGAACATATTCTGACTGTGGAAGACCCGATTGAATATGTGTTTCCTAATGAGAAGAGTTTGTTTCACCAACGGCAAAAAGGAGAAGATACTAAAAGTTTTTCTAATGCTCTCAAAGGGGCACTTCGTCAAGACCCAGATATTATTCTAGTTGGAGAAATGCGGGATTTAGAAACTATTTCTTTGGCTTCTAGTGCAGCAGAAACAGGTCACTTAGTATTTGGGACACTTCATACTAATAGCGCTCCTGGTACAGTAGACCGGATGTTGGATGTTTTCCCACCAGAACAACAACCTCAGATTAGGTCACAGTTGGCTAACTCTATTGTTTGTATTTGTAGCCAAAACTTGGTGAAGAAAGTGGGTGGGGGTCGCTGTGCTGCTCAGGAAATTTTGATTAATACTCCGGCGATCGCTAACTTGATTCGAGAGTCGAAAAATTCTCAACTTTATTCTCAAATTCAAATGGGAGCTAAGTTGGGAATGCAAACGATGGAAATGGCTTTGGCTAAAATATATAAGGAAGGAAAGGCTACCTGGGCTAATGCTATGGCTAAGGCAGTTAAACCGGATGAATTGGAAGCTTTAATTGGTCCAGAACCTAAGGAAACTAAAGCTAAGGCTAAGGCTCGTTAAGAAATTTGTAGGTGGTAGGTTTTAGGTTTTGTAACCAGGTTTTCCTCGGCTACTTAAAACCTCACACCTAATACCATTTCACCCAAGTCATCCATCAAGTGTGTAATTATGAGGAGACCTCGGAATTACGCACTCAAGACAGTCAAAAGTCAAAAGTAATATTTTATAAAATCAATACTTTGACGACAGAGTAATTTCAGGAAATTACTTTACATTTTAAAGGTAGAAACTATTTGTGACATCTTTAAAGTGAATTGGTATAAATACCTCCACAGAATTAATTTAATATTTTAGTGGCGGTAGGAAACTGCTAACGAAGTCAGAAGTTGTTTTTTGCTGGGGAATTGTGAGTAACCCTCCGAAAACATTTTCTCTTCAACAATCTGGTTTTAGAGACAATTATTTTGATAAAGGGAATATAGCTTATCCGTAAATAGACAAACAATTTTGTCTACCTAATTAACAGTTTTTTCCACTTAAAACCTTGAGTTCAAAATTTAATTCCTAATGCCCAAAAGCTCAAACTTAACACCTTAATTAAATAATACAAGGAAGGAATAAAATGGCTGGTAATATAGCTAATAAAAAACCTCAAAGTAGCTTAGAAAAACAGTTAGAGATAATAGAAGAAAAAATAAATGTTGCCTTAGCATCGGTGACGGTAAAAGATTTATCTATTTTTGCCCGTCAGTTTGCTGCAATGTTTAATGCTGGTGTGCCGATGGTTAGGTGTCTTAAAGTATTAAAAGACCAAACTTCTAATGCCAAGATTAAATATGCGATGAAAATGATTAGTGCTGAGGTTGAAGAAGGAACAGAGTTGTCAGAGGCAATGAGAAAACATCCTGCGATTTTCGATCAATTATTTCTGAGTATGGTCGCTGCTGGAGAGGTCGGTGGTGTACTTGATGAAGTGCTGGAACGTTTGGCAGTTATGTTGGAAAAAAATGCTAAGACAATAAGTGAAATTAATTCGGCTATGTCTTATCCAAAAACTGTTATGTTTATTGCTTTGGCAGTGTTTTTTGGCATGACGACTTTTCTGTTACCAACTTTTGCTGGTATTTTTGAGCAAATTGGTACGGAGTTGCCTGCTTTTACAGTCTTTATGTTAAGTATAAGTGAGTTTTGTAGGACTTGGCCTCCTATTCCCCAGGCAACAACAATAGGAGTAATTATTGCTATTTATATTGCTTATTCAACGGCTTATAAAACAGACGCAGGTAGGCTATTTTTTGACAAAATTTTTCTGAAACTTCCTATTTTTGGGGATATTCTTGAGAAGTCGGCGGTAGCTCGTTTTTGTATGATTTTTGGTACTTTGACTCGTTCTGGGGTACCAATGTTAAAGGCTCTGGAAATTGTGCGAAATGTGGCAGGTAATGAGGCGATCGCTCAGTCTATTGAGTATGCAAGGCAGGAAATTCAAAGTGGGGGAATGATTAGTTTAGCTTTACAGGAAAAGAATGTTTTCCCTTCTCTAGCAATTCAAATGATGGCTATTGGTGAGGAAACTGGTGAATTGGATGGGATGCTGATGAAGGTGGGAACTTTCTATGAAACTGAGGTTGAAGAAGCTGTGAAGTCTCTCTCCAGTATGTTGGAACCGCTAATGATTGTAGGTATTGGTGGTATGGTTGGTTCGATTTTGATGTCTATGTATTTGCCGATGTTTGCTGTGTTTGAAAATCTCTAGGAAATAGGAAGTGAGGGATAATCGATAATTGGGTGTTGGTAAATCAAACTATGAAATCTTATCAGAAACCGGGTTTGTTGGAGACAGATGTCAGTATGTTAAGCCATCCATTACAAATCCGGTTTCTATGCTTGGAAAAATCATAGGGACTCATCACAAACTCCAATAATTGATAACTTCAATGACATTTTTCTTTCTTCCCTACTTTCTAATATGTAAAAATATAAAAATTATTATTTATGGTTGTAAAAAAATCTGATTATGAAGCATTACTAGCAGAATATAGTAACTCAAGGGCTGCAATTGCATTGCTTAAACAATATAGATTGTATTTGGAAATGGTGCCAAGTTTACGTCGTCCAGAAGATAGTTTAATTACTATTCCTTTGCCGATTATTCGGTTACGGGAAAGGGGTTATGAATCTGGAAAAACTGTTCCTTTATCCTGTGATTTAGGAATTTTTATGTGTGACCCCGAATGGAAGGTTAAAACTGGAGTAGAAATTTTTGTTTTTATTTATAGACCTGAAGAAGATTTTTCCGATCTACTTACTCGTTGGCGAGAAACTCAGGTTTTATTAGATCGGGAATATGAGTGGGTAATGCCCCAAGGTTATAAACATATTTATTCCCAAGAGGCAGAGGAAATATATCCTTTATTTATTTTATTTTCGGAAACTCCAGAAAGAGTTAAAAGAGGATTGATGGGGGCAAATTTACCTTTTGTAATTCAACCAACTTATGATTCGATAGAAGTAGAAGTTGAGGAGTCGAATGTTGAGATAGAGAAAATTTTATTTCAGATGGATGATGGAATGGATGAGTAATGAGTAATGAGTTATGAGTTATGAGTTATGAGTTATGAGTTATGAGTAACGTAAATATTAGTATTCAAGAAAGAACAGAAAACTTTGCCATCAGAGTTATCAAGACGTATTCTGAGCTAAACAAAAGAGATTTTGATGATGCTGGCAAGGTTTTGTCTAAACAATTTTTGAGAAGCGGAACCTCAATTGGTGCAAACTGTTCAGAAGCTAAATATGCACAATCAACCAAAGATTTTATCAATAAATATTCTATAGCTTTCAAAGAAGCCAATGAAACTCTTTACTGGATAAAAATTATGATTAAATCGGAGATAGTCTCAAAATATAGATTTCAAAATATGATAGAAGAAAATGAAAGAATCATTAAAATATTAACAGCTTCAATCAATAAATTAAAAGAAAAACAATCCACTTAAACTCCTAACTCATAACTCATAACTCACAACTCCTAACTCCTAACTCCTAACTCACAACTCCTAACTCCTAACTCCTAACTCACAACTCCTAACTCCTAACTCCTAACTCATAACTCA
>NZ_JBNHER010000313.1:0-27112 GCF_050015975.1 Dapis purpurea BLCC-M126
TACTGTAATGATTTTGGCTTTATTATAAGTGATCATCCGAACATGATATAACAAATGGGCGATCTGGCATGAATCCCTATCGTCTTTCGCAGTTTTCTGATTCTCAGAACTGGATTGCAGCAGGCATGACTCCCGCAGTCGCCAGCACTTATTTGGGAGCAATTGGCGCTAGTCTCAACAGCCCTAATGTGGTACTCGATTTGACTATTCCCAGAAACTATAATTATCAGCGAGAACTTCTAGATGCACCAGTTTCGGACTTTCTTGCGGGCAAGATTAGCCGGGATGAAGCTATGGTGATGATTACCCAAGAATGGGAGACTCTCACAAATGAAATGGGACGAGATTCTCAAAAAGCATTCTACCGAAAGAGTTTAGGATTGGATCGTTAAGTTTAGGAGATAATAAGTTATACCATGTCCGGATAAGAGCGTGATAAAAACACTTCTTTCTCCTGGTACATTCTTTTCTCCTGTCTCCTGTCTCCTGTCTCCTGACTCCTCCCTAATTATTTATAACTATTCAACCGGACATGATATTATGTATTGGAATCTTAGTAGCAAACTGGTTATCGCTTATTCTGGATTGATTGCTTTAACAGCGGGCGCACTCTCAATCACAATCTATTGGCAACTGCGGATATCGCAGCAAGTAGCACTGCAAGACCGCCTCTTGGGAATAACCAGCTTGGCCGCTCGTCAAATTGATAGTGATTATCACGCTTTAATCAATGATCCCGAAGATGTTGGTACAGCTTACTATACTGTTAATCAACTACGACTTAAGGAAATTCAAGCGTCCGATCCAGATATCGTTCGCCTTTATACCCTGCGTTTTCGAGATGGACGTTACACAGTTGTTTTAAATTATGCACCAGATTCTCAATATCTTCAGCAAGCGCTTGCCAAGTTTGGAGATGTGCCACAGAATTTGCCACCACGCTTACAGCAGAATACAGAAATCCAGGCTCCAATTACCGAAAATGCTATTCGCCCCAATAGTGTAGGACAATTTGTCTTATACGGTTATGCCCCGATTAAAAGTCAATTGGGGCGTTACGATGGCATTCTTGTAATTGAGATGGATGCTACTACTGTGACTCAGAGTGCAGTTGGAACCTTAGCTGTTGCGGGAGGAATTTTCTTAGTTGTTTTGCTAGTTTCCTTACCGTTAGTTTGGTGGCTTGCCCAATCAGTAGTGGTACGACCAACTTTACATCTAAATCAGGTTGCCCGCCGTTTGGCTGAGGGAAAATGGGATGAAGCCCTACCCAGAAATCGACAGGATGAGTTGGGGCAGTTAGCAGACTCATTTAGGCACATGGCTGTACAGCTACAAGGCTCGTTTAAAGAATTGCAAGACTACTCTCAAAACCTAGAGCAAAAAGTAGAGGAGCGGACTCAAGAATTATCAGAGTCGCAACAATTGCTTAATTTGGTTATCAATAATATTCCCCAATCTATATTTTGGAAAGATCGAGAAAATTTTTATCTGGGGTGCAACCAGAGCTTTGCCTCCGTGGCTGGCATGACACGTCAGGAAATTGTAGGGAAAAATGACTATGAAATGCCATGGAGTAGGGAAGAAGCAGACTTTTATATCCAGTGCGATCAACAAGTGATGGATTCAGGAAAACCGGAATTGGGAATTGTCGAACCGATAACACAAGGGGATGGCAAACAAGGCTGGTTGGAAACGAGTAAAGTTCCACTCTATGATATTAAGGGTAGAGTGATAGGAATTATTGGTATTTTTCAAGATATTACCCGTTACAAAGAAGCAGAAGCAGCTGCCCAGCAAGCCAACCAAGCCAAAAGTGCTTTCATTGCCAACATGAGCCACGAGTTACGCTCTCCGTTAAATGCCATTCTCGGCTTCACCCAAATTCTGACTCGTTCCCAAACCCTGCCCAAGGAGCATCTTGAAAATGTCAGTATCATCAGTCGTAGTGGCGAACACCTTTTAACTTTAATTAACAACGTCCTCGATCTTTCTAAAATTGAAGCCGGACGTATTACTCTCAATCAGAAAAACTTTGACCTCCATCGCTTGCTCAATGATATTGAAGATATGCTGTACCTCAAAGCTGAGGAAAAAGGCTTACAACTTATAGTTGAGCATACTAACGAAGTTCCTCAATACATTTGCACCGATGAACTAAAATTACGTCAAGTTTTAATTAATATTATTAATAACGCGATTAAATTTACTTCACAAGGAGGAATTTCTCTGAGAGTTGGTCAAAAATATCCTCCATCTAATCCTACCAGAATTATTTTTGAAGTTGAAGATACTGGAGCTGGAATTGCAGCAGAAGAACTAGACAAACTTTTTGAAGCCTTCACTCAAACTGAAACAGGAAAACAAGCTCAAGAAGGAACAGGGTTAGGATTACCAATTTCTCGCAAATTTGTCCAACTCATGGGAGGAGATATTCATGTTACATCCCAAGTTAACAAGGGAACAATTTTTACATTTGAAATAGAAGCCACCATTGTTACAGAAAGTGAGGTGGTTGAGAGGCAAATTCCCCAACGTCGTATTATTGCCCTAGAACCCAATCAACCCAGATTTAGGATTTTAATAGTAGATGATAAACCTCTCAATCGTCAATTATTAATTAAACTCCTTTCTCCTTTAGGATTTGAACTTAAACAAGCAGTAAATGGTCAAGAAGCAATAGAAATATGGGATGATTGGCAACCGCAGTTAATTTGGATGGATATGCGGATGCCAGTGATGGATGGATATGAAGCCACAAAACAGATCAAAGCCACAACGAAAGGACAAGCAACAGCAATAATTGCTCTGACAGCCAGCGTATTGGAAGAAGAAAAAGTAGTAGTTTTATCGGCAGGGTGCGATGATTTTATGAGAAAGCCATTTCGCGAAGCAGATATATTTAATAAAATGGCAGAATATTTAGGAGTGCGCTATGTGTATGAGGAAAGTGAGATTAAACCGAAAGAAAAGGAAGAAACTGTTGCATCTATTGAACAGAAAATCAGGGTATTATCTGAAGAATTAAAAAAGCAACTAAAAGATGGTTTGCTGACAGGAAATTTACCAGAACTTGCTAACACAATTGCCAAAATAAGTAAATCAGATAATTCTCTAGCTGAAGCGATACAAAAATATTGTGATGGCTTTGAATATGAGAAAATTTTGAATTGGTTGAGTGATTAAAGAAGTAGTCAGCAATTAGCACTCAGCAATCAGTCAGACAATTTGAGGCTAAAAATGTTAAAATTCTTATATAATCAAAAGAATATTTAATAGTAATTTATGAGTTCATCGGTAATCCATTCAGAGCATGGCAATATTTTAGTTGTAGATGATACCCCTGCTAATTTACGACTTTTAATACGTTGATTATCAAAAAAGGGTTATACTGTTCGTCCAGTTCCCAGTGGAACAGTTGCTCTCGAAGGCATTCATCTTGATTATCCCGAGAAGTTAATTGTTATCCAGGACAATTAAATCAAGTATTTATGAATTTAATTGCTAATGCTATTGATGCTTTAGAAGAAAGTAATTCTGGTAAAACTTTTGAAGAGATAAAATTAGCACCTAACCAGATTAGTATTACCACAGAAATTGACAATACTAAACAACAAATAATTATCAGGATTAGAGATAATGGCATGGGAATGAGTGAGTCGGTGAAAAAGAAAATATTCAGTCATTTATTTACTACAAAAGGAGTAGGAAAAGTAACAGGATTAGGTTTATCAATTTCTCGAAAAATTGTAGTTGAAAAACATGGAGGTAAAATTACTTGTAATTCAGAATTAGGAATAGGAACTGAGTTTATAATTAGTTTACCAAATTATTGAAGTAGCACTCAGCAAGAGTACACTTCAGCAGTCAGCATTTTCAAGGTGTATAATGGGGGTTTTAATCGTCCATAAATAAAAGGTACACCACTAATCTCCTGTCACACTTTTATCTGAATTCTTAGCAGGAATTGTAAATTACTTCACACATCACAGATAATATATCCATGAGTCCTCCTAACTTAGAAAGTCCATTCCGCCAGTACTTAAAATCATTGATAATCTTATTTAGGCGGCGATCGCTCCCTCAGACTACTGAGGGAAATTTGCTTGCTCGTCGCTCCATTGGCTCTCGTCTGTTGGTCTATATTTTCAGTGGTGCATTTTTGAGCCTCAATGGTATGGCTTATGTTTTTTATGAAATTCTAGAAAGTCGTGCCAAAGCAGATATCCAAGGACAATTGAGCAGACAGGTAACCGCAATTGAGGGAGAAATGACCCAAGCCGAACAGACTATGCGAGACTTGGCGGTCACGACTAAAACCCTTCATGAGTTAGGCATACAAGATCCGAATGTCTATCAAAAATTGGTATTGGGTCTTTTTCAGCAACGTTCTAACTTGACAATGGCTCTTGGCTTTGGTCAAGCTCCTTTTGCGATAGTAGGCGATCGCAAAAGCTATTGGCCTTATTTTTTTATCGATCAAAATACCCCCGATCAAATTGGTCAACCCCTACCGTCTCCCTACAAGCACATTCGCTTTGTAGATGTCTGCGATGTAGATGACTGTTTTAATCAAGACTATTGGACATTGCCGACAGCATTGACTGAACCAAAAACCCTCTGGCTTGAGCCGTATCAATGGTCAGAGATTACTATGACCACAGTATCAACCCCAATTTTTAGCACTCAAAACAAGCTTTTAGGGATGGTCGGTCTGGACATGAATGTGACGGCCCTGAGTGAAAGGGTTCAAGCTCCAAAAAGTTGGGGCAGCGGTTATTTTGCAATTTTAAGTGCAGCAGGCAATTTATTGGCTTATCCCCCTGAGCCAGCAAAAGCTAGAGCCTTAGCAACCTATGAAGACTTCCCCATACTCAAGGGGGCGTGGGAGAAAATAAGTGATGAACCCCAAGGCTTGTTTGTCAGCAAACGCCACTATTGGGCTTATCAAAGGATCAAAGGAACAAATTGGGTCATGTTAGCAGTAGTTCCCCAATCAGTCATTTTAATGCCAGTATTGGTCATCACCATCTCTTCGGTATTGGGGGCAGGAACGATACAGGATTTGGTTGTGATGGCATTTGTACGACGCTTAAACGATCGCCTAAAGCCGATTTTGCAGGAATGCCATACCGTTATTCATTCAAAAGATTTTGAAGTAGCTGGGGAAACCCAACTTGAAATCCCAAGTAATGCTGACGAACTTGATGTCCTCAATAGCTCTTTTGCCCAAATGACAGCTCGACTAAGAGTGGCGTTTGAAGAGTTAGAAAAGCGTGTGCAAGAACGAACTCATCAACTCGAAGTCGCTAAAGACAAAGCCGAAGTTGCCAACGAAGCCAAGAGCTCCTTCATTGCCAACATGAGCCATGAATTGCGCTCTCCTTTAAACGCCATCCTCGGCTTTGCCCAAATTATGACTCATTCCCAAACCTTGCCCAAGGAGCATCTTGAAAATATCAGTATTATTAGTCGCAGTGGCGAACACCTTCTAACTTTAATTAACAATGTCCTGGATCTTTCTAAAATTGAAGCCGGACGTATTACTCTCAATCAGAAAAACTTTGACCTCCATCGCTTGCTCAATGATATTGAAGATATGCTGTACCTCAAAGCTGAGGAAAAAGGCTTACAACTTATAGTTGAGCATACTAACGAAGTTCCTCAATACATTTGCACCGATGAACTAAAATTACGTCAAGTTTTAATTAATATTATTAATAACGCGATTAAATTTACTTCACAAGGAGGAATTTCTCTGAGAGTTGGTCAAAAATATCCTCCATCTAATCCTACCAGAATTATTTTTGAAGTTGAAGATACTGGAGCTGGAATTGCAGCAGAAGAACTAGACAAACTTTTTGAAGCCTTCACTCAAACTGAAACAGGAAAACAAGCTCAAGAAGGAACAGGGTTAGGATTACCAATTTCTCGCAAATTTGTCCAACTCATGGGAGGAGATATTCATGTTACATCCCAAGTTAACAAGGGAACAATTTTTACATTTGAAATAGAAGCCACCATTGTTACAGAAAGTGAGGTGGTTGAGAGGCAAATTCCCCAACGTCGTATTATTGCCCTAGAACCCAATCAACCCAGATTTAGGATTTTAATAGTAGATGATAAACCTCTCAATCGTCAATTATTAATTAAACTCCTTTCTCCTTTAGGATTTGAACTTAAACAAGCAGTAAATGGTCAAGAAGCAATAGAAATATGGGATGATTGGCAACCGCAGTTAATTTGGATGGATATGCGGATGCCAGTGATGGATGGATATGAAGCCACAAAACAGATCAAAGCCACAACGAAAGGACAAGCAACAGCAATAATTGCTCTGACAGCCAGCGTATTGGAAGAAGAAAAAGTAGTAGTTTTATCGGCAGGGTGCGATGATTTTATGAGAAAGCCATTTCGCGAAGCAGATATATTTAATAAAATGGCAGAATATTTAGGAGTGCGCTATGTGTATGAGGAAAGTGAGATTAAACCGAAAGAAAAGGAAGAAACTGTTGCATCTATTGAACAGAAAATCAGGGTATTATCTGAAGAATTAAAAAAGCAACTAAAAGATGGTTTGCTGACAGGAAATTTACCAGAACTTGCTAACACAATTGCCAAAATAAGTAAATCAGATAATTCTCTAGCTGAAGCGATACAAAAATATTGTGATGGCTTTGAATATGAGAAAATTTTGAATTGGTTGAGTGATTAAAGAAGTAGTAATTATCATCTTTTTTCTGAACACAGAACCAGACTTTTGATGGATAGCTAAGGTAATTTTAATTATGCCTCATTACTAACTTAGATTTAGGAGCTGCTCAAACAGGTAAATGTTAAACTGATTATAATACAATCATAACAACATTAAATAGTAACTTATGAGTTTTTCGCCAATAAATTTAGACCATGGTAATATTTTAGTTATAGATGATACCCCTGCTAATTTACAATTGTTAATGGGTTTATTATCACAAAAGGGTTATACTGTTCGTCCGATTCCCAGTGGAAAACTTGCTCTTCAAGGCATTCATCTTGATTATCCCCATCTGATTTTACTTGATATTCAAATGCCTGATATGGATGGCTATGAGGTATGTAAGCATTTAAAAGCTGATATTCGCACTCAAGATATTCCTGTTATTTTTATTAGTGCCCTTGATGATGTTTTTGATAAAATCAAAGCATTTGAAGTAGGGGGAATTGATTATATTACTAAACCTTTTCATGCCGAAGAGGTTTTTTCTCGTGTAAAAACTCATATTACTTTATATCAACTCCAGAAACAATTGCAAGAAAAAACTATATATCAAGAACAGGAAATCCTGAAGAAAAATATAATTTTAGAACAAATGATTGAAAGTTTGGAAGTTGTCAATCAAGAATTAGAAGAACGTTTAGAGCAACTAAAAAAAGCACAATTGCAATTAGTTCAAAGTGAAAAAATGGCATCTATTGGTCAGTTGGTTTCTGGTATTGCCCACGAAATTAATAATCCTGTGGGGTTTATTGAAGGTAATTTACATCACGCCACCGAATATATTCAGGATTTAATGGATTTATTGCAGCTTTATCAACAAGGCATTGATTGGAATAGTCAAACAACTCAAGAGAAAATTGGGGAGATAGAATTAGATTATTTATTGACAGATTTACCAGAATTAATTAAGTCAATGAAAGAAGGAACAAAACGTATTGCCGAGATTAGTAAATCAATGCGTACTTTCTCTCGTGCCGATACAATAGCGAAAGTTCCATTTAATATCCATGATGGCATAGATAGCACCTTATTAATTCTCAGACACCGACTCAAAGCTAATGAACTTCGCCCAGAAATAAAAGTAGTAAAAAACTATGGAAATTTGCTACAAATTAACTGTTATCCAGGACAGCTAAATCAAGTGTTTATGAATTTAATTGCTAATGCTATTGATACTTTAGAAGAAAGTAGTTTAGAGGAAACTTTGGCCAAAATTAAGGAAGCACCAAATCAGATTACTATTACTACAGAAATTGACAAAGAAAAACAGCAGACAATTATCCGAGTTAGAGATAATGGCAAGGGAATCTCTGAGGAAGTAAAAGAGAAAATATTCGAGCATTTATTTACTACAAAAGGAGTAGGAAAAGGAACAGGTTTAGGTTTATCAATTTCTCGACAAATTGTAGAAGAAAAACATGGAGGTAAAATTACTTGTACTTCAGAATTAGGAATAGGAACTGAATTTGCAATTAGTTTACCAAATTATTAATAATTAGCTCGAATCCAGTAACAATAGTCAAATAGTTACTAAATTGGCAATAATAAAAAATAATTGATAAAATATTTAAATAAAATTAATAAGCATAGCTATGAACTTAACTATGACATCCTTAACGGATTATGAAATATTTGATTTAATACATGAGAGCGAGCGCACTGTTATTTATCGTGGAGTGACTAAAGCAGATGCTCAACCAGTGGTAATTAAACTGATGCGCAATGGCTTTCCTTCTTTTAATGAATTAGTCCAGTTTCGCAACCAATACATCATTGCTAGCAATCTCTCTGTAGAAGGTATTATCAAACCATTAGCTCTGTTAAATTATCAGAATGGCTATGCCTTAATTATGCCAGACTTTGGTGGTATTTCTTTAGCTCAATATTATCAAAATTTGTCACCCCATGAAGCCAAAGACATCTGCCAATTTTTAGACATAGGAATTCAAATAGCAGAAATTCTCTATCAATTACACCAAAACCGAATTATTCATAAAGATATTAAACCAGCAAATATACTAATTAATCCTCAAACTAAGCAAGTAAAAATTATTGACTTTAGTATTTCTAGCTTACTGCCAAAAGAAACTCAAACTATTCAAACACCCAATGTCTTAGAAGGAACTTTAGCCTATATTTCCCCAGAGCAAACCGGTAGGATGAATCGAGGAATAGATTATCGCAGTGACTTTTACTCGTTGGGTGTCACGTTTTTTGAAATGTTAAATGGAGTCTTACCATTTGAAACTACTGACCCCATGGAATTAGTGCATTGTCATTTGGCGAAGATGCCAATACTGGGCAGTAGGGAGCGGGGAGTAGGGAGTAGGGAAGGGGGAACAAAAATACCCCAAATGCTCGTCGATATTGTAATGAAGTTGATGGCGAAAAATGCGGAAGATAGGTATCAGAGCGCTTTGGGTTTAAAATATGACTTGGAAAAATGCCTACAGGAATGGCAGGAGAAAGGAGAAATAGAGTATTTTGATTTGGGAGAGGGGGATATCAGCGATCGCTTTATTATACCAGAAAAATTATACGGCAGGGAAGCAGAAGTTGAGGAGTTATTAGCAGCATTTGTTCGCGTAGTGTCTCCCCAGGAGAAACGAGTAGCATCGGGAAAAAGTGAGCTAATGTTAGTGGCAGGTTTCTCTGGGATTGGAAAAACTGCCGTTGTCAACGAAGTTCACAAACCCATTGTCAGGCAAAGGGGTTATTTTATCAAAGGAAAATTTGACCAATTTAATCGCAATATTCCCTTCTCTGCCTTAGTGCAATGTCTGCGAGATTTAATGGGGCAAATATTGAGTGAAAGTAATGCTCAACTACAGCAATGGAAAAACAAAATCTTGGCAGCAGTGGGGGAAAATGGACAAGTAATTGTTGAAGTTATTCCAGAGTTAGAAAAAATTATTGGTAAGCAACCTGATGTACCAGAATTATCAGGCAGTGCTGCCCAGAATCGTTTTAATTTGCTGTTTAGTAAGTTTATTCAAGTTTTCACAACAAAAGAGCATCCATTAGTAATATTCTTAGATGATTTACAGTGGGCAGACTCAGCTTCTCTGAATTTAATAAAACTGTTGATGAGTGAAGGGTCTAATTCCTATTTGCTGACGATCGGGGCATATCGGGATAATGAGGTATTTCCAGCTCATCCGTTAATGTTAACCTTGGATGAGATGAAGAAAGCACAAGCCACGATTAACACTATTACTTTAACGCCTTTATCGGAGGATAATATTAATCATTTAGTGTCGGATACCCTCAACTGTGATGTGCAAGTGGCGAAACCCTTAACAAAGTTGGTGTATCAGAAGACTAAGGGAAATCCGTTTTTTACAACTCAGTTTTTGTTGGGTTTGTATGGGGATGAAATGATTCAGTTTAATCAGGAAGTAGGGCATTGGGAATGCGATCTTGCTGAGGTAAAGCAACGTGCGCTTACAGATGATGTAGTGGAGTTTATGGCCGGGAGGTTGCAGAAGTTACCAGAGGAGACTCAAGAGGTGTTAAAACTGGCGGCTTGTATTGGTAATCAGTTTGATTTAAAAACTTTGGCGATTGTTTCTCAACAATCAGAAACGGAAACTTCCACAGCTTTGTGGAGAGCATTGCAGTTAGGATTTATATTACCCCAAAGCGAAGTTTATAAATTTTATTTTGGTCAGGAGCAACAGCAACAATTTAGTGTAGCAGGAATTTCGGGGCTTGTTAACTATAAGTTTTTGCATGACCGAGTTCAACAAGCTGCTTACTCTCTAATTTTGGAAGAAGACAAACAAGCAACTCACGTTAAAATTGGTCAGTTTTTGTTGAGTCAAACATCTCCTCAAGAGCAAGAAGAGAAGCTATTTACTATTGTAGGTCAGCTAAATATAGGTTGCGAGCTATTATCTACTGAGGCTGAACGTAGTCATCTGGCTATGCTGAATTTACAAGCAGGGCAAAAAGCCAAACTATCCACAGCTTATGGTGCTGCAATTGACTATCTAAGTATTGCCCGTCAGCTAATGCCATCAAACAGTTGGGAAAAAGACTATACTCTCACACTAGAAATTTTTGTAGAAGCACTAGAAGCAGAGTATCTCAATACAAACTTTGATCAAGTAGAAAGCCTGGCAGAAAATATTTTGGAGCATACCAGAACGCTGCTGGATGCTATCAAAGTCTATGAGGTAAAAATTCGAGCTTGGATCGGTCGTGGCGATCAACATCAAGCATTAGAGACTGGATTATATGTGCTTAAACTACTTAATATTTCCTTACTCGAAGAGAAACCTAATTCTGTAGCAGATGTGGCTGGACTAATTGATTCTCCCGAAATGGAAGATCCATACAAGCTAGCAGCTATGTCTATTATGTCTTACATTGTTACGCCAGCATGGGCTGTTAGTCCAGATGACTTTCGTCATGTTACCTTTACAATGGTCGATTTGTCTATGAAATATGGTAACTGTGCTGCATCATCATTTGGTTATGTTTGGTACGGTACATTATTATGCGAAGCACTGGGAAATATTGATGAAGGCTATGAGTTTGGGCGATTATCCGTAGCATTGCTTGACCGCTTCAATGCTCGCGAATTCCATTCCAAGGTGTTGGTACTCTACGCAAGCTGCATTGGGTTTTGGAAAGAACACGTTAAAGAATTTCTCTCCGTTCATCTTGAGGGGTTGCAAAGTGGTTTAGAAACGGGGGATTTTGAATTTGCCTGCTACGGAGCTGCTGAGTATTCCCAATATTTATTTTTAGTCGGCTTGCCCTTGGAGCAAGTTAAAAATGAATCTCAGCAAAAGCTTTCCCTAATTCAACACCTAAAACAGAGCTTTCATGTGGATTACCTCGCTCCTTGGCTGCAAGGGGCACTCAATTTGATGGGTGAAAGTGAGTCGGTTACAACTTTGAGTGGACCAATTTACAATGAAGAAGATCGTCTACAAGTATTAGTTGAACAGAAGCAGTTAACTACAGTTTTTGTTACTTATTTTGTGAAGAGCGTTTTAAGCTATCTTTTTGGGGATGCAGCTAAAGCAGTTAAAGATGGTCAGATCGCACGGGATAATAGTGCAGGTGTTGCTGGAACTTTGTTTATTCCTGCGGAATTGTTTTATTCATCATTAGCTCGAATTGCCTATTTAGAAAAAATCGATCCATACCAACAAAAATTAGAACGACAGAATGTTAATGAGTGCCTTGCTAAATTAAAGCATTGGGCAAACTATGCGCCAATGAACTACCAACATAAATGTGATTTGTTAGAAGCAGAATTAGCAAAACATGATAGCTTATTTGTAGTCGCTATGGAACTGTATGATAAAGCGATCGCCGGAGCCAAAGAAAATGAATACATCCAAGAAGAAGCCCTTGCTAACGAACTCGCTGCCAAATTCTACCTTGACTGGGGCAAAGACAAAATTGCCTGTATCTATATGCAAGAAGGCTATTACTGTTATTCCCGTTGGGGAGCCAAAGCCAAAACCGACGACTTAGAAAAACGCTACCCAAACTTACTCAGTCCGATATTAGAGCAGGCAGCCAAAACCCTCAATCCCTTTGAAACACTATCAAATCTTACCCAAGAGAGTATTTCAATTCATAATTCCATCAATTCCCCTAGTACCAATATCAATAGCACTATTGATTTTGCTGCTTTACTCAAAGCCCATCAAACCCTTTCAGGAACTATTGAGTTTAATGAATTGCTGCGCCAACTGACTCAAATTATCTTACAAAATTCTGGGGGCGATCGTTGTGCCTTAATCCTTCCTGATGAAAATGGAGAATGGCAAGTACGAGCGATCGCCACACCCAAGGAGATACAAATATGCGAGCAACTACTTAATAACGATGGAAATTTTCCCGTCAAACTAATTCAGTATATTAAAAACACCCAGGAAATAGTGATCATTGATGACTTAGAGACTGATTTGCCGGTGGTAGGTGATTATCTTAAGCAACATCAACCTAAGAGTGTTTTGGCCTTACCAATGCTGAACCAAGGTCGTTGCATCGCCACGATATTCCTAGAAAATCACCTCACCAGTGGGGTATTTACAGGCGATCGCATCCTGCTCCTCAACTTTCTCTGCACCCAAGCCGCAATTTCTATTCAAAATTCTTTGCTTTATAAAGAGTTGGAGTATTCCCTCCTCAAAGCTCAAAAAACTTCCCAGGAACTGGTAGAAACTCTAGCTGTTTCTAAAGGACAACAAGAAATTTTGGCACTCATTGCCCAAGGATTACCTCTAACTCAAATCTTGGAAAAAATAGCCCTATATATTGAAAGTCAGAGTCGCCATGCCGCTTATTGTTCTTTCTTGTTCCTTGACGCCGGAGATCAGCTCCGCAATCTCGCCTCTCCTAGTTTGCCAGCCGACTACTGTGCTTTGATTGATGGCGTTGCAATTGGCCCAGAGGTTGGCTCTTGTGGAAGAGCTGCCTATTACAAGGCATCCGTCACTGTGACCGATATTGCTACCGATCCCCTGTGGGCTAATTTACAGGTTGCTTTAGATTTTGGCCTATGTGCCTGCGCGTCTACACCAATTTTAGGTGGAAAAGGGCAAGTGCTAGCAACCCTGGCCATGTACCAACCTGAACCCAGTGAATTCACCCTGCATGATCGCCAGTTAATGGAGGCTGCTACCTACCTGGCACGCATTGCTATTGAACGACACCAAGATGATATTGAGCTACAGCAACTCAATCTGCAAATGATCCAAGGAGAGAAAATGGCAACTCTAGGCAATTTAGTCGCGGGTGTCGCCCATGAAGTCAACAACCCTATTGGCTTCCTCAACGGCAGCGTCACAAATGCCAAAGACTATGTGCAAGATCTATTTGAGCATCTAGAAACCTATCAATCCCAACAACCTCCAAATGAGGTGGTGCAAGAAAGTGCTGAAGAGATTGAACTAGAATTTATCCGGGAAGATTTGCCTAAGCTACTGGAGTCAATGCAAAATGCAACCAATCGCATCAAAAGAATCAGCACCAGCCTCCGTACATTTTCCCGTGCTGATACAGAACATAAAGTCAGCGCCAATTTGCATGAAGGACTCAATAGCACCCTGTTAATTCTGAAATATCGACTCAAAGCGAATGAGAAACGTCCGGGAATTGAAGTGTTTCAAAACTATGGTGATTTGCCTGATATCAAATGTTTTCCCGGACAACTTAACCAAGTATTTATGAATATTCTGGCGAATGCCATTGATATGTTTGATGAAGTTGCTCAACAAATGACTTTCGAGGATTTGAAGAGTAATCCTCAGAAAATTACAATTCAAACTGCGAATTTAGCTGAACAAAATGCGGTTGAGATTCAGATTTTAGATAATGGCAAAGGGATACCAGATGAAGTAAAATCTAAGATATTTGATCATTTATTTACTACGAAGGAAGTAGGAAAAGGAACTGGATTGGGACTGGCGATCGCCAAGCAAATTATTCAAGAAAAACATCAAGGTGCAATTGATTGTATTTCAGA
Organism: Dapis purpurea BLCC-M126; assembly: GCF_050015975.1. NCBI lineage: Bacteria > Bacillati > Cyanobacteriota > Cyanophyceae > Oscillatoriales > Microcoleaceae > Dapis > Dapis purpurea. The sequence goes on from NZ_JBNHER010000313.1 coordinate 14,253, forward strand.
ATTTGGTAAAGGCACAAAATTTATCATTACTTTACCCTTAAGTTAAGTCTAATAAGTAGGTGAGCATAAATAAAGGTAATATAAAATACGTTAATGTTTGCTACCAAAGATTTATAGGGAGATGGGGGGATGGGGATATTTGTATATTTGCACAATTTTTTGTATTTCATATTAGAAGCTTTATCTGATGCTTTATTTGTAGCATAATTTTTCGTATTTCATATAAAATATAAAAGTACCTAAAAATCTGAAATTGCTAACAATGGCTTCCTCTGTAAAAATTCGTCTAACTTCTGATATCATGTCCGATGGTATCGTTTGTGTAAACCCAAGTGTGAATATTTACAGGAAATTTAAGTTTTTTCAGGCTTTTAAGCCTTCTCTCCTAAATAACTAAAACCTTCTTCCTTCTTCCTTCTTCCTTCTTCCTTCTTCCTTCTTCCTTACCCTTACCTTACAACAATACCGATGCTACCGGACATAATCTGACCTACTATCCTACTAAAGAAAGTGTAGCAAACATTGATCAAATTGGTATTATTCAGGACTGTCTATGTTAATTTTTGCTAATTATATGATTTCTATCTAATTGATAAGCTTTACCCAATTTAGCATCAAACGCCCAAGCTGAAATTTTCCACTGACCTTTTGGTAAAAGTTTACCAGCAATTGTTTCCTCCCAAGCTGCATTCAAATATGCAGGATTATTAAATAGTTGAACTAAACTTTCTCTCGGAGTTTGAGCAGACATTAAAATATCAAATATAATCCAATCATCTGCTTGATTTTTATATGTTAAAATAATCGCATCAGCAGGTTCATTACGGTCTGGTAAAAATGCCCAACCATTGACAAAATACCAATTATTTAAAGGCATAATTCCATCTAAAGAACCATAGTTTTTATCTTTATCTTTTTTAGCAGCTATCGCTTCAATATTCTCACTGATAACTAAGCCAGGTTTCAACATTCCGAGGTTATTAAGTTGATTGGCTAAATATTTAACATAATTATAACTACTTAAAACATTTTCTTCCACACAAGACTTATTTTCGATGATATTAATAAATGACAAACAAGTTTTTCCTGTCATTCTTAATTCATATCTAGTCTGAATTTCTTTAACACTATAAGTCAATGATTGCCAATGTAAGATAAGTAATCCCAATATAGCAACTACAATAGTAATTTTCTGGAGCCATACTTGGGATTTTTGTAGATATTTTTGACTAGAAATATGGCTAAATACTATGGGTAACAAGTGAATAATAACAACTATTAGATAGATAGAAAATGTTGTATATTTTGAAGACAAAGCAGTTTCAATTCCAAACTCTACTCTGCCAATAGAAGTTATTAAAGCACTTACTATTGAATAGAAACCAATCATTATCCAACCGATCATTCTCTTTAATAGAGAATAATCCTGAATATTTTTGATTAGGTAAAGGCATAAACATAAAAATATTCCTATTTCTAATCCCCCAATAAATACCGAAGAAATCAGAGGAGATATTTGATAACCAGAACCCAAGGGAGAACCAAGAAACCCTAAGAAAAATTGTAAAGTTTGTTCTGGATTCTGAAAAGCTGGTATGATGCTAGGGCTAACTTCTGGTTTACGATAATCATAAAAATAGATAATTATATTAGTAACAAAAACTGCTATCCAACTGAAGAATAACCATTTTTGTTTTAGTAAATCTGACCTTGATTTTGCTGAAACTAATGTTAGTACAGGTAAAATAATTACCCAAGCTATCATGCCATTAGAATAAGAAAAGGTACTGATGATGCAAAGGAGGGTACAAATTAAGAATTTATATCTAATATTTAGATGAGAATAAATAACTGAAATTGCAGTAGTAATACAAACAATAGGCATGAAAACTACCAATTGAATTCCCCAAAACCAGTTATCATATTGAATGGCAGAAAATATCAGAATATTTCCTAAAAAAGCTATGAGTAAAGTTGGGAAGATATTAAGTTTTACGGTTAATCTATTGAGGCGGTAAATATTCACAGAAACCAGACAAGCCAACAAAAATATTGCTAGCATTTCATATCTCACATCCCAGTTAGTTAAATATGCTAGCCCGAGAAAAATTAATCGTGGAAATAGCTTTCTACTTTCATTATGTTGAGCAATTAAGTCTTGCCATGACAAAGAATTTTGGGAGATTTTTATAAATAGTTGAGGCATGAGATTCCATTGATCCCAATAGGGAATATTAACGCTGTACGTCAGAATTAATATTCCCATCAAAACTGCTGGCAGTATTACTAAACTTATGGATATAAAATTTAAAATAGAAAAGTTCTTGTTTAGTATTTTTTTTGCAGTGGAATTAATATCTTTTATTTTTATTATCTGGGTAAAATTCATTTTTTAAATTAATGTCTGAAGGCTGTTTGCGCAGCATTCTATAGGAAATACTTACAAATTAATTTTCTTCTTCAAAGCCAATTTTTTGATTGATAATATAGTAAGGTCTTTGCCGAACTTCATCATAAATTCTACCGATATATTCTCCAATAATTCCTAAAGAAAGCAATTGGACTCCTCCCATAAAGAATGTAGTAGTTAAACCATAAGCCCAAGAGAGAAATTCTCGCCCTAAAATAAATTTAACGTAAAGACCAATTAAGCCAATAATAAAAGATACAATTGCAGATACTAAACCTAGAATAGTTGCCATTTTTAGAGGAATTGTTGAAAAAGAAAATATCCCATCAAAAGCAAGCTTAAATAATTTAGAAACTGACACTTTAGGCTCACCTCTATATCGAGGACCGCGTTCTACATAAACTCCTATTTGTTTAAATCCAGCATAAGCTCTTAATCCACTTAAATATTTATTCCGTTCTGGCATTTGCCGTAAAGTTAGAATAACTTTTCTATCCATTAATGAAAAAATTCCTGCATCCATAGGAGTTACAATTCCTGACAACCTTCTTTGGATGTAATAAAAACTTTTAAATGCTAATCGTTTTAACCATTTTTCTTTGCGATTTTTTCTAATTGCATAAACCACATCATATCCCTGTTGCCAAAGTCGTGAAAAACTGATAATTGCTTCAGGAGAATCTTGTAAATCTCCATCCATCAGAATAACTGCTTTGCCATTAGCATGATCTATTCCAGCAGATAAAGCACATTGATGACCGAAGTTTCGGGAAAAGCTAATAATTTTTACTTCTTGATTTTTATGAATTATTTCTTTTAGCAATTCAAAAGAATTATCTACACTCCCATCATTGATAAAAATTACTTCACTACTGCCATCAAGTCTGTCTAAAACATCTGATAATCTTCGCCAGAGTTCAGGGATAATTTCTGATTCGTTGAAAATGGGAATTACTACAGAATAATCAATATTTTTCATAATCATATAAGATAGTCTTTATTAACTAAATATTCTAACTTTAATATCTCCAGGAATTTCTATACCGCAGCGTAGGGGTTTGGAGACCAAACCCTTACATCTGATAATCTGCTCCAGAGTTTAGGGACAATTTATGATTCATTGAAAATCGGAATAATATTATGTTCGGTTAAATAGTTATTATAATTAAAGTTTGTAGTAGGGCTTCAGCCCGAACTGTAGATAGGGCTGAAGCCCTACTACAAACAAAAACTTTATTATTAAGTGATTATCCGCAATTCGTAGCTCCCTCGGAGGGGGCACATGATATAACTACAGAATAATCAATATTTTTCATAATTATATAAGATAGTCTTTATCAACCAAATATTCAAGCTTTAATATCTCCAGGCATTTCTATATTGTAGTAGGGCTTCGATCGCCAAACCCTTACAGATTCAATATTGAATATTCAATCTCCCCATCACTCCATCACTTTGTGAGCCTTATAAGGCTAAAAATTATTCTTAACTATTTGAGTTTTGTTCAATAAAAAAGCTTTGCCACTGTCGGTATCAAAAGCCCAAGCTTTAAGTTTAACTGTTCCTTGGGGAATTTCTTCAACAGTAAAAGACTTTTGCCAACCTGAATCTAAATAATCTGAATTATCAAAATATTCTCTGACACTCGGTCTCGGCATCCTCTGATTAATTAACTTAAATATTGTTGCTTCTCCTTCGGCATTTTCATAAGTCAAAATTACTCCATCAGCAACTTCACCTCTTTCTGGTAATATTGCCCAACCATTAGCAATATAAGTCTGATTATCAATTTGATTGACTGTATCAAAATAACCATAAACTAAATCCGAGTTTAGCTCTTCTGCAATATCTTGAATATTTTTCCTCTTAACTAATCCTGGTTGTAAAAAACCTAATTCATCTAAAATATTAGCAGTTTTTATCAACGGTTCAGGACTTCTTTTCATTACCAAACATTCATCTTTATGGATAACATTTATCATCAATAAACAAGCTTTACTTTGCAGCAAGATAACTCGGCGATCGCTCATCCTATCTAAAGCATTAATCGCAGTATTAATATGTAAAACTAATAAAATACTAATAAGTAATAAGGAATTATATCTAATTAACTTTTTCCGAGTATTATTTTGAGTCGTTACTTGTAAAAAAATAGCCAGTAGATAAATCAAAGATACCATCAAATATAAAGAAAAAGCTGTATATCTTGGAGCTAAAGCTTGGCTAACACCAAAACCAACTCTACCTACAGCAGTTACAGCTCCACTAATAATTGCATAAACTCCAATTATTAGCCAAACAATGAGTCGATGTAATAACAAAAAATCTGTTTTAACTAATCGAAAAAGTTGCCAACATATAAACACCCACAAACTAAATACCAAAACTCCGATTATTGTTGCCACAGTTAAATTTTCAAATGCTAAAGGAGCGCCTAAAAAAGTTAGGAAATAATGAAATGTATCAACTGGATGACTTATCGCTGATAAGAAACTCGGATGTTTATCTGGTTTTTGATAATTATAGAAATATACAACTAAATTGGCGATAAAACCAAATAAACCACCCAAAATTATCCAAATATTTTTAGTGAAAATTTCCTGCCATTTTCCAGAGGCTAAAATTGTTAATCCGGGAAAAACTAATACCCAAGTCAACATTCCATTGGCATAAGAAAAAGTGCTAACTGTACAAAGGCAAAAACAAATTATCAACTTTGTTTTTAAACTCAATTTTTTTTGAGCAATAACTAAACATCCAGTTAAACAAGCAATAGGAATATAAACTACAACCTGAATTCCCCAAAGCCAATTTTCATATTGGGCGGGAGAAAAAATTAGTAGGTTAGAAATTGCTAAGAGAAAAAGTGTAGTAATGAAATTATTTTTTAAAGTTAATCGACTTAACCAATAGACATTCAGAGAAACAATGCAAGTCAACAAAAATATTACTAACATTTCATATCTGACATCCCAATTTGTCAAATAAGCTAAACCGATAAAAATTAGCCTGGGAAAAAATTTTCTACTTTCATGAAACTGAGAAAATAAGTCACTAAAAGAAAGATTACCAGCGTAAATTTTTTCAAACATAATTGCCAGAGGCCATTGGTCAGAAAAAGGAAAATTTACACTATATTTAAGGATACAAATTCCCATGAATAAAACTGGCAAAAAAATCAGACAGAAAATCGGAACTTGTTGGCGGTTTACTTGCTGCATGGAGTAGAGATTTTTTTTCTTAAGGTAAAGAAAGGACGACAGAGATGTATAATACCATTTCTCAAAAATTTTCTACATTTTTATAAGCCGAGGAGCAACAGAGTAGGGTAGAGGTCATTTCAGTTATCAGCCTTTTCAGTTATCAGTTATCAGTACCTCTGGCTTAACCCAGAGGCTTGAAATAATGAAATTTATTCTTTTCATCCCCTTAAAAAGGCAGGCTTTAGACCTGTTTTTTTGGTAAAATATGAATAATATCAAGTCCGTTACTATAGTTAGGATATAAAATTAAGATAACAATGGAAAAAACCTTCTGCCTTCTGCTTGCCTAAAATATTCGTAGGGGTTCGTTCTCCAAACCCATTCAACCGGACATGATATAATTAACAATAACTGGCTAATGATTAGTAAGAAGGTTATTGAATCCTGTTAATTACTTAATAATTGAAGTCTCAATTAAATATAGCATTTTAATGGGATACAATTATCGCAGGCAAGATTGCCCGCACTACAAATTTATAGTCTCTAAGATAGCTAATTATCGCGATCGCGTCAGCGAAACATAGTTTTATCGCCTCAGCGTAACGGAGTTTTATCGCGCACCTGCTTTAGCAACTCCACTACATCCTTATGACCTTCTGAATTTGCCCAGACTAAGGCCGTCCATTTATTGTTGTCTTTTGCCCTAATGTCTGCTCCTCTCTCTAGTAGAGTTTGCACTACAGTAATATGACCACTACCAGCAGCACTCATCAAAGCAGTCAAGCCAAAATTAGTAGCAACATTAACGTCAGCACCAGCATCTAACAACAATTGCAAAATTTCCTGATTGCCACTAGCAGCAGCACTCATCAAAGGGAGCCAACCATCATTATCATTGCCATTGATATCTGCACCAGCAGCCAATAATTTTTTTACTATCTCTACATGGCCAGTTTCAGCAGCAGCAATTAAAGCAGTGTAACCCTCTGAGTCTCTGGCATTAACATCCACATCTCCACTCAGCAAAGTTTCAACTTGAGCAACATCTCCAACTTTAACAGCATCTATTAATTCTGTCATTCAATTTTCTCCTATAATTTAGTTTCATTTGTACTGATACTACCAGATTCGATCTTAATTATTAATTATTTGGCAAACTAATAGCAAACTCAGTTCCTGTTCCTAATTCTGAAGTACAAGTAATTTTACCTCCATGTTTTTCAACTACAATTTGACGAGAAATTGATAAACCTAATCCCGTTCCTTTTCCTACTCCTTTTGTGGTAAATAAATTCTCGAATATTTTCTGTTTTACTTCCTCAGATATTCCCATACCATTATCTGCAATATGGATAATTGCCTGTTGTTTTTCATCCTCAATTTCTGTGGTAATTATAATTTGATTTGGTGCTGATTTTATTTCCTCAAAAGTTTTACCAGAATTACTTTCTTCTAAAGCATCAATAGCATTAGCAATTAAATTCATAAACACTTGATTTAATTGTCCGGGATAACAGTTAATTTCTGGCAAGTCACCATAGTTTTTTATTACTTGAATTTCTGGGCGAAGTTCATTAGCTTTGAGTCGGTGTCTAAGAATTAATAAAGTGCTATCTATGCCATCATGGATATTAAATGGAACTTTCGCTATTGTATCGGCACGAGAGAAAGTACCCATTGATTTACTAATCTCTGCAATACGTTTTGTTCCTTCTTTCATTGACTTAATTAAGTCTGGTAAATCTTCTCTCAAATAATCTAGTTCTATCTCTTCAATTTTGTGTTGAATTTTTTGACTATTATGTTCAAATCCTTGTTGATAAAGGTCCAACAAATCCATTAAATCCTGAATATATCCGGTGGCGTAATCTAAGTTGCCTCCAATAAATCCCACAGGATTATTAATTTCGTGAGCCACACCAGAAACTAATTGACCAATTGAAGCCATTTTTTCGTTTTGTACCAGTTGTAGTTGTGTTTGCTCTAATTGTTGGGCATAATTCTGAGATTCTCCATAAAGTCTGGCGTTTTCTAGGGAAATGGCTGCTTGGGAACAAAGTAAACTTAATACTTCCACTCGTTCCCTGGTAAATGCTCCAGTAATTTGATTGTTTTCTAGGTAGAGAACGCCGATAAGTTTAGCGCGATCTATTAAAGGCAAACATAAAACAGACTGAGGTTGGTGTTTTTGGATATAAGCATCGCCTGCACAAGCATTGTTGTTACTAGCGTTATCCAAAACTAAAGGCTTTTGGCTGCGCTTGACTTGATTGATAATACTTAAAGGTACTGCCTGACTGGTTGTCACAGGAATAGGGGTAAGGGTGGGAGTTTCTTGGCCAGTAGCAAGAGCAGTGAGGATTAATTCTTGGTCAGTAAACAGCATCAAGGCCACGGTTTCGGCTCCAGCATTTTCTCTGACTACTTCCATTAAATTAGAGATCGCTCCGTCTAAGGATATATCTTCTGAAAGGGTGCGCGATGCTTTCATTAGAGTGGCTAAATCTAATACTTCTCCTGCTCCTGTTGCAGTTGGGGAAATTGTTCCTTGAGTTAAACTGGTGAGAGTCGCACTGGAAGTTAAAGTAACTTTTTGTCTTTTGAGAATGGGTGCTAGGAGGTGAGGATAGCGCTTTTCTAAGTCTTCAGTTTTTGCTTTCGCTCCCCAACGGACATAGCCATAGTAAGCTTCTTGCATGTAGATAGCTGCAATTTTTTCTTTGTCCCAGTTAAGATAGAATTTAGCTGCTAGTTCATTAGCAAGGGCTTCTTCTTGGATATATTCATTTTCTTTGGCTCTGGCGATGGCTTTGTCGTACATTTCAATTGCTTCTAGTTTATGTTCTAATACTCGGCATTTTTCTGCTTCAACTAAATCATATTTATGTTGAAAATTCATAGGAGCATGAGATGCCCAAATCTTCATTTTATGTTGATTTTCCTCTACCTTTGCCAAATATTTCGCAATCATAGAATCTTCTAAATCAGCTGATTGACTAATACAACTTAGGTAGATCAAAGAATCATAAAAGTGAAAGACATATTCTGTGAGAAATCCTCTGGGTGCATCTAAATATTTTTCAGCTAACTTTGAAAATTCTAAGGCTTGGTTAGAACTAGAAAATAAATATTTTAAAATTGCTTGATGAAAATATAGGAAATGTAAGCCAAATCCATCGTTAGATTCAAGGAAAAATTGGGCGATTTCATTAGTATTGAAAGAGTTACTTGTTAAGTGAGATGGTGTATGTAGTTGACCTAATAATTTATCAACTGCCTGAGCAAAAATTTGATTCCAATTTAATGCAGCCTTTTGATGTATGCTGTTTATTACTTGATTGCTTTTGATGATTTCCGATTGTAGCTCAGTCAATGTTTGACCGACAAAGTAAAGATGTTGGCATTTTACAAATACTGAATAACCAGCAAACTCAAAATCTCCACTCTCCAGACCACTAATATGAGCTTCTGACAAAAAAGGCAATGTTTCCTTAACATGAAATTTGATATGAGTTGTGTAAGCTCCTACAACTTCAAGAACTTTACTTTTGATAACATTGGACTCAAAGCGATGTAGAATTTCTAAGCTTAGTTGACCAAGCCGATAAAACTCATCAATATCTTGCTCTAACAAATTTACTAAAATTCCATAGGATACATATCCATAGGCTGAGTAAGGAGAATTACCATGCTGTAACGATATTTTAACCAGTTCAAAAGTAATAAACCAAAATAAATTAGTATCTGCAATAATAGCAGAAGCACCAATAGTCATTAAAGTATTGGCGACTGCTAGTTTTTGAGGATCATTTAGTTCTGGTAAATTTGCTATTTTGTTCAGATCTAATTGATGAACAAAAGCCTTGATTTGGCTAAATTCTTGTTTAACATCCTCAAAATTTGGTGAACTAGGTAAAAATATATCGAATTCTTGAAGAAGATTACGGGCGATATCAATGGCAGAAATAAAATCCTGTTGGGCTCCATAAAATTGAATTTGAGTTTGCAGTGTATTGACAGTATCAAAATAGCATTTAGCTTCTTCTTTAATAATTTTTATAAAGGTATTCATCTGCTCTACCTGACCTGTCAAATAAGCTGCTTCTACAGCACTTTCGTGAAGCTTTAAGGAGAGAGAATAATTTTGTTCCCAACAGTCTTTTGGGAGCAATTTAATACCAAGCTCAAAGTAATTTAAAGCAGCCATATATGCAGTGGCTAATTTAGCTTGGTTCCCAGCTTGAAAATTCAGTGAAGCTAATGATTTTTTCTCCGTGGAAGCGGTGATTTTTTCCAATCCCATATTTAGCTGATTGACAATATCAAATATTTTTTCATTTCTTTGCTTTAGTGGTACTTTTTCTAGTAGTAAACGACCAATTATTAAATGAGTTTCTTGTTTATAAGACGTATCAATTAAAGAGTAAGCAGCTTGTTAAACTCGATCATGCAAGAATTTATAATTAACAGCTTGGGATTTTTTTTCTTGATTACCTAATAATTCTTCCCCAAGATAAAACTTATAGGTTTCACTTTGGGGCAAAATAAAACCTTCTTGCAAAGCTCTCCACAAACTATGTGCTGTATCTTCTTCTGATTTTTCACAGACAATTGCCAAAGTAGCTAAATCAAACTGATTACCAATACAAGCAGATAACTTTAACACCTCTTGAGTTTGAGTAGGCAATTTCTGCAACCTCTGTGCCATAAACTCCACCACATCATTCGTAAGCGCCCTTAGTCTCACCTCAGCAAGATCGCACTCCCAATACCCCACATCATTATTAAACTTAATTAATTCATCTCCATACAAACCCAACAGAAACTGAGTAGTGAAAAACGGATTTCCCTTCGTCTTATGATACACCAACTCCGTTAACGGTTTCGCCACCTCCTCATCACAGTTAAGGGTATCTGTCACTAAACAATTTATATTATCTAACGACAAAGGCACTAAAGTAATAGTATTAATTGTTGCCTCTGCCTTCCCCATCTCATCTAGGGTTAACATCAACGGATGGGCAGGAAATACCTCATTATTCCGATATGCACCAATCATCAGCAAATAGGCATTGGAAGTTTCACCCATCAAAAGTTTCATCAAATTTAGAGAAGCCGAATCTGCCCACTGTAAATCATCAAGGAAAATGACTAAAGGATGCTCTTTTGTTGTGAAAACTTGAATAAACTTAGCAAACAACAAATTAAAACGATTTTGGGCTGCACTTCCTGATAATTCTGGCACAACAGGTTGCTTACTAATTATTCTCTCTAACTCCGGAATCACATCAATAATTACCCGTCCATTTTCTCCTAGTGCATCCAGAATTTGATCTTTCCATTCCTGTAGTTGAGCATCACTTTCACTCAATAATTGTCCCATTAAATCTCGCAGAGATTGCACCAATGCAGAGAACGGAATATTTCGATTAAACTGGTCAAATTTACCTTTAATAAAATAACCCCTTTGCCTGACAATAGGTTTGTGAACTTCGTTGACTACTACTGTTTTTCCAATCCCAGAGAAACCTGCTACCAACATTAGCTCACTTTTTTCCTCTGCTACTCTCTCAAATGCTGCTAATAACTGTTGCACCTCTGCTTCTCTACCATATAATTTTTCTGGGATAAGAAAGCGATCGCTTATATCCCTACTTCCTAACTCAAAATACTCTATTTTTCTCTGAGACTGCCATTCCTGCCGACATTTTCCCAAATCATATTTTAAACCCAAAGCACTCTGATAGCGGTCTTCCGCATTTTTTGCCATCAACTTGAGAACTATCTGTGATACTACTTGAGGTATTTCTTCTGTGTTTGGGAATACTGGCATCTTCGCCAGATGACAATGCACTAATTCCATGGGATCAGTAGTTTCAAATGGTAAGACTTTATTTAACATTTCAAAAAACGTGACACCCAACGAGTAAAAGTCGCTGCGATAATCTATGCCTCGATTCATCCTTCCTGTTTGCTCTGGGGAAATATAGGCTAAAGTTCCTTCTAAGACATTGGGTGTTTGAATAGTTTGAGTTTCTTTTGGAAGTAAGGTAGAAATACTAAAGTCAATAATTTTTACTTGCTTAGTTTGAGGATTGATGAGTATATTTGCTGGTTTAATATCTTTATGAATAATTCGGTTTTTGTGTAATTTATAGATAATTTCTGCTATTTGAATGGCTATGTCTAAAAATCGGGATATGTCTTTTGTTTGAGGTAATAATTTCTGATAATATTCACCTAAAGAAATGCCACCAAAGTCTGGCATAATTAAGGCATAACCATTCTGATAATATTCTATGGCTAATGGCTTGACAATACCTTCTATGTGGAGATTTCTAGCAATGGTGTATTGGTTGCGAAATTGGACTAATTCAGTAAAGGAAGGAAACTGATTGCGCATCAGTTTAATCACTACTGGTTGAGAGTTTGCTTTAGACACTCCACGATAGACAACAGTCCGTTCGCTCTCATGTATTAAGTCTCCGATTTCGTAATCGGTTAAAGATGTTATAGTTATACTCATGGCTATAGGTATTAATTTTATTTGAATATTTTATCAAATATCTTCTCTCATTGCGAATTTTTCAAGCTATCGAATGCTTAAATAGGAGTAGTCATTTCAGTTATTACTTAACCTGCTGGATTGTAACTGCTTTGAAATTACTAACGCTAGAAATTATTATATATAGAACCCATTTGGTATCTTTTCTGTCCACGGTTATAATTAAGTAGTGATATACCTGCCGCTAGGCTCCGCCAACGCCAATTATAGCAATGAGCGCTGGCATATTTACATATTACAAAGATTATCTTGATGTAGTACACTGTACTGTATGACCTGCATTTTTCATAAATTAGGCGATATAGCTGCCGCACTTGCTCCGCCAACGCCAAACACTAAAGTTTTAAGGATGCGTGTAATGGATTTAAAATTTACAGTTTATAACGGCTTTGTTGCATGAATGTTGCAATCGCATTCATTCTGCTATCGCTAACACTACTCCCTCGCACTCGCACCTTGTGTGATAGCGTTCGCGAAGCGTCTCCTCTGGAGAATTGTCTCAAAGAGCAACTACACTAATTATTCAAGCAAGCATATCTTTGATCACTAGGGAAAAACTTGAGCATTTTCAATTGGCCGCTGCATCTACACAGTCTCTAAAATTCTTAAATTCTTTGAGTTTTTGTCTGATATCATGTCCGGTAGCATTGGTATTGTATAGAGAAGGTAAGGAAGAAGGAAG